>JBBSJI010000003.1:0-79211 GCA_038257425.1 Chitinophagales bacterium | reverse complement strand
CTTTGCAGCTTTGCGTGAAATAAAAATCGTAATTTTATCCCAACTGCTTGTAAAATTATATGACTAAAATAGACCTCACCGATTCTTTAGAAAAAATACCGGTTAAAATTTTTCCGGATTCAAAAACCGGCTCTGCATTTGTTGCACAGCAGATTGCTGAGCTCATCAAAGAAAAAGAAGCTGCAGGTAAAAAAACGGTTATCGGCCTGGCAACAGGCTCTTCTCCCAAAACATTATATGCTGAACTGGTGCGTATGCACAAGCAGGAAGGCCTGAGTTTTAAGAACGTAATCACTTTCAATCTCGATCAATATTATCCCATGGATAAAGATGCGCTGCAGAGCTATCATTATTTTATGCGGAAGAATTTATTTGAGCAGACCGATATTGACCCAAACAATTACCACCTGCCCGATGGCATGATACCAAAGGATAAAGTGAAGGAACATTGCCTGAACTACGAAAAACAAATTGAAGAAGCCGGTGGCCTCGACCTTCAGATACTGGGTATTGGTGTTAATGGCCATATTGGTTTTAATGAACCGGGCAGCAGCATCCATTCAAAAACAAGACTGATCAGTTTAGATAACAGTACCCGAATTGCCAATGCATACGAGTTTGGTCATATGAGCCAGGTACCCCGTATGGCCATCACCATGGGCATCAATACCATATTAAGATCTAAGAAAATAATTTTAATGGCCTGGGGACAAACAAAAGCCCCTGTTGTAAAAAAAGCTGTGGAACAAGATGATACCGAAGATATACCGGCATCACTTTTACAAAATCATGATGACTGCATTTTTGTAATTGACGAAACCTGCGCTGCAGAATTAACAAGATTCAAGAGTCCATGGTTAACCGGCGAATGCGACTGGACCGACAGCATGGTAAAACGTGCGGTGGTAAACTTGGCATTAAAACTAAAAAAGCCCGTTTTAAGTTTAACCAATATGGATTACAACGATAACGGCCTCAACGACCTGTTGGTTGAAAAAGGCGATGCCTATGAAATTAACCTGCAGGTATATTATTTATTAAGAGACAGTATTACCGGCTGGCCCGGTGGTAAGCCTGCCGAATACCGAAACAATCACCCTGAACGCAACGAGCCTTTTCCAAAAAAAGCCATCATCTTCTCCCCTCACCCCGATGATGATATCATCAGCATGGGCGGCACTTTCATGCGCCTGCACGACCAGGGACATGATGTACATGTGGCTTACCAGACCAGCGGCAATATTGCAGTTACCGATGAATTTGTAACCAGGTTCATTGATTTTGCTGTGGGCTTTGAAAGCATGTTTGATATAGATGAGACCAAGAGTAAAAAGATATTAGATGAAGCAACTGCTTTTTTGAAAATAAAAAAATCGAGTGAAAAAGATACCGATACCATACGTGCCATAAAAGGATTGATAAGAAGATGTGAAGCTAAAGCAACCAGCAAATATGTGGGTTTAAAAGATGAGCAGATTCATTTTATGAACCTGCCGTTTTACGAAACGGGCACCATTGAAAAGAACCCGATGGGTGAAGCGGATGTACAGCAAACGATTGACCTGTTGAATGAATTGAAGCCTCATCAAATTTATTGCGCCGGCGATTTTGCCGATCCGCATGGCACACATAAAGTTTGTTTTGATGTGGTAATAGAAGCATTGAAAAGAATTAAAACCATAAACCACAAACCACAAACCACAAACCATTGGATCAATGATTGCTGGCTATGGCTGTACAAAGGAGCCTGGCAGGAATGGGATATTACCGAAATTGAAATGGCAGTACCTATGAGCCCCGACCAGGTTGTAAAAAAACGTCATGGTATTTTTATACATCAATCTCAAAAAGACAGTGTGCCTTTCCAGGGTAGCGATGACAGGGAGTTTTGGCAGCGGGCCGAAGAACGCAATGCCAATACAGCCAAACTATATGCCCAGCTTGGTTTAACACAATATGCTGCCATGGAGGCTTTTGTAAGATGGAAGTTTTAATGTTAGTAACCTAATCGCTCAGGCAGACAACGTTTGGGGGATTTTAATTATCTTCAACCGTACAAAACCAGCCAACCTTATTGCAATGAATAAAGTTTTACTATTCACAATTTTATTAGCATTTTCTCTATTCACACATACAGCACTCAAAGCACAATCCTGCTTTAATGTAGCCGCAGGTAACGATACTACCATTTCCTGTTTACAATACTGCCTTGCCCTGAAAGCAAGAGTGCCGGATATAAGAACTACAGAAACATATTCAGTCATTTCAATTCCGTACACTCCTTATGCATATACAACTCCTGGCGGAACGACAGACCCCTTAGTTGATGCAGACGATAATTTTTCTGATTCGTTCTTCCTGCCATTTCCATTTTGTTTTTATGGAAATACGTATGACAAAATATGTGTAGGTTCCAATGGTGTAATTACATTTGATGTTTTTACCAATGCAAGAAGACCAGAAAGCTATGTTATCAATGCATCCAATACAATACCTTATTCCGGAGGTTTTCCAAATACGATAGATGAATTTTATGCGCCAAAGGCAAGTATTTTTTTAGCTTATTATGATATGAACCCGCTTACATCTCCTCCAGAACATAAAATTGAATGGAGGGTTGAGGGTACAGCTCCATGCAGAAGATTTGTTGTTTCTTATTTTCATTTGGGCAATTATGAAACAGGCCCTTGCCCCAATAATACAAATTTGTGTACCATGCAGGCTGTACTATACGAAGGCTCAGGAATTATTGATGTTTTTTATGAAAATAAACCTGCCTGTATTGCTTCAACAAATGGAAACGGAATTTCAATTGCAGGTGTACAAAACTGGAACCAGGACCAGGCTGTTACTCCTCCCGGAAGAAACTGTACGGTATGGACTGCAATAAATGAAGGTATCAGGTATGTTCCCAGCGGCACTACTTCACTTTTAGATAGTGTATCTCTTTTTAAAAACGGAACCTGGTTATCAACCGCTACAACTACAGCAATTGGCAATGGCGAACTGGAAGCTACATTCTCAAATGTTTGCCAGGCCGAAGACAGTATGAGTTATGAGGTAAGAGCTTTTTACCGCAAGTGCGATAACCCTGCCGTTCAAACACTAGGATCAGATACCATGATCGTTTATAAAACGCTTAACCCCGTTACTGCTGCTGCTACCAATGTGCTTTGTAACAGTACCAGTACAGGGACAATTACTATATCAACACCAACAGGCCCAACTATTGAGTATTCAATTAACGGAGGAACCACCTGGCAAACATCCCCTGTATTTAATGTGCCGGCAGGCAGTTATACCGTTGAGGCAAGAGTGATAGGCTCTTTCTGCGGAGGTTCAACCACGGCTACAGTTGCAGAGCCTCCGGTGCTTTCTGCATCTGCAGTTACTGCAAATTCAGACTGCTCAAACAAGACCGGCACCATCACAATCACCGCAGCGGGGGGTACGCCTGCTTATGAATATTCAATTGATAATGGGGCAACCTACCAACCCGGCAATATTTTCTCAAACCTGCCGATCGGTAATTTTAATAACATCAGGGTAAGAGATGCCAATGGCTGTATAACAACCCAGACCGCTACGGTAGTGCTTACTGATACCATGCGGCTTGACCTGGGTGCCGACAGCAGCATCTGTTTTGGAACAACCATTACACTCATTCCACAAACCAATGCACTTACCGATACTTTTAAATGGACTCCAGCCGCCACTTTAAATTATGATACGGTAAGAACACCCGTTGCATCGCCAACCGATACCACTAAATACTACCTCACCGCAAAATGGGGTGTTTGTACAAGAACAGATTCTGTTACTGTAAATGTTTTACATAAACCTGTACCTTATGCGGGCAGGGATACTGCCATCTGCTATAAAACAAATGCTTTCTTAAATGGCAGTGCCAGTAATTTATCAGGCACGGTTAATTATGCATGGAGCCCACCTGATTCATTGAACACACCCAATGCGGCAAGCACCATCGCCAGGATGGATACAACCAGGAAATTTTATTTAACTGTTACTGATAATTATGGTTGTAATTTTTCTGTGGTTGACAGTATGATGGTTTTTATGCAACCACAACTGGTGGTTTTTGCAGGTAACGATACCAATGCCATTGCTAACAGGCCACACCAGCTTTTAGCAACTGGTGGTGTTAATTATGTATGGAGCCCGGCAGGCCCGCTCAATAATCCTTTTATTGCAAACCCCCTGGCAATATTATCAAATGATACTTATTTTACAGTACAGGTTACCGATGCCATTGGCTGTACCGATGATGATGATGTTTTTATAAAAGTATATGAAGGCCCCATGTACTATTTACCCAATGCCTTCTCTCCCAATGGAGATGGATTAAATGATGTTTTCTTCCCCGTACCGGTGGGCATACAAAGCACCGATTACTTCCGGGTATTTAACCGCTATGGTGCCATGATGTTCCAGACAAAAGAATGGATGAAGGGATGGGATGGAACATTAAAAGGTAAGCCAGCAGAAGCAGGCACCTATGTTTGGATGATAAAAGGTATTGATAAGAATGGCAGCGTAGTGGAAATGAAAGGAACAGTTATATTATTAAAATAACCCAGAAATCAAAAGTAAAAATTCAAAAGTGAAAAGAACCGGGTGATCAGCATTTTTGAATTTTTATTTTTTACTTTTGACTTTTACCTTCTTCATCCACTGGTTTCCGCATCCAACACTTCAATTGTTTTTGTATATAGTACGTAAGCTTCTTCCCGTGAAGATCCAATACAAACAATTCCCATTTTCCCAAACTGCGATAAGGCTCCTATCATGTGAAACATCACTCCTTTTTGTGCAGCACCATCAAAATGCAAACCATGAAACATGGCAATATCAATCAGGTCATTTGGAGCAAGGCCTTTGTATGCATTGCTTTGCACATTATCCGAAGCAAAATAATAAAGCTGTTGTTTGTTGGGTGTTTCAAAAACGCCTGTTGCTTCATCATAAGTTCCGTTGGTTAAAAATTGCAGCATTAAAAAAGGATGTGTGGTTCCACCCTTACGCAGGTTAATTTCAATGGCATAATGTTTCCAGGCATCATTTTCCTTTACCGAAATAAAATCAATACTAAACCGGCCCAGCACACCTTCGCTTTTCAATACTTCTGCAATGGTTTTTGCCAATGCTGCAATTTCTGTACGATAATTTTCATCAGCCGGAAAATGTGCGCCAACAAAAACCTGTCCGTTCTGACCATTTAAAACCTGGTCGTGTGTTGAAATAATATCTACTTCCCCCAATGGGTTTATCCGGCATTGCACTGATGGAGAAACTTTTTCTTCTCCTTCAATAAAAGCCTCCACAATGCCTTCCATCAACACAAATTTTTGTAAAAACCTGTCAATACTCAAATCAGTGGCAACTGGTTTCATTGAATGAAGCAGGTTTGTATGTATCCAGTCAAACATTTTTTTGCCGGAAAGTTTATCTGGGTAATTCAAAACTGCATTTCCATCTCCCGAAAAACCATCATTTAATTTGATGACAGCTTTTTTAATATGCGGATGCATCTCTTTTAATGCTGCAACTGCATGTACAATATCATCATAGCCTGTTAAGTTTTCTGCACCGGGCGGTATGCATACACCTGCTTTCATAAAAACCCTGCGGCTACCGCTTTTGGTGCCGAGGTAAACCAGCGAGGGATCGCAGCCATAAATGGGAATATTGAGATTAACAGCTAATGTTCTTTCCAGGGCCGTGGTATTAAAGCAGGCAATATGAGCAACATTCCCTGCCGGAATAGCATGTTTAATTCTCTCCATCAATCTTGGCCTTTGTAAAATCTTTTCAGTAAGTGGTAGTGGTGAAGAATCGTAACAACTGATCAGCGTTAATCTTTCCCTGGCATGGTAACCGGTAATGCCTGGCAGCAGGTGTAAATAATAATCAATAATTACCGGATCAACAGGCATACTGCTTACATAAACCACATTGGCCCTTGGCATACGCAGCAGCATAAGCAAACACAATAACCTTTCTTCGTAATGTAGAGAGCCGCTTACTTTTGTCACCACTTCCTGATCTAATGATAAGCTGGGAATTACTACAATGGTTTTGCTTGCCAGGTTATCCGGAAAAAACAATTCAAACTGGTTGCATAAACCCTGCTGTATTTTTTCAAATGCTTCCAGCTCGGCTGCCGAACCCGGTTTAGGTTGGCAATCGGTGCAATACTTAAAAAAAATCTGGGTAGGTTTTAATCCAGTATAATTGCTTTGCATGAGCCATCAGTTTTAAAGGTTACAAGTTGCTGAAAAAAAAGGCTTTTACTCATGAGTTTTATCATGCCGGTTAAAGAAATAAATCAGTTTATTGAATTTCATCGGCTTTTAGTATCATATCTTAATTCACAGTACGTTAATAAATTATAACCTTTGTGTTAAACCTCCTGTTTTTTAAACTGTTATATTTGTATATGAACTGGACCGAAAAGAAATCCATCCGTGTAGCCATTTTAGATATGTATGAGGGATATGCCAACCAGGGCATGCGTTGTATCCGTGAAATCCTCAACCAGTTTAGCGAAAACAATCACCTTGATTTAACCTGGGACGAATATGAAGTAAGGCTTGAAAAACAGGTTCCCGATCTTACCTACGACATTTATATCAGCAGCGGCGGCCCGGGCAATCCCCTGAATAGCGAAGGCAGCGAATGGGAGAAAGTTTATTTTAACTGGCTCAAGAAAATAGAAACCTGGAATGATAACCCTGCACATGTACAAAAAAAACAGGTCTTCTTTATCTGCCATTCTTTTCAATTAATATGCAGGCATTACAATATTGCCAGGGTAAGCCGGCGAAAAAGTACGGCCTTCGGTATATTTCCTACCCATTTATTATCTGATGGTAAAGATGAAGTGATATTTGACGGGCTGAAAGATCCTTTTTATTCGGTTGACAGCCGCGATTTCCAGGTAACAGATCCCAATCACAATAAGCTGCATAAAATGGGTGCATCTATTTTAGCCATTGAAAAAGACAGGCCCCATGTGCCGCTCGAAAGAGCAATTATGGCCATCAGGTTTAATGAGCATATGATCGGCACCCAATTCCATCCCGAAGCCGATGCTATAGGTATGAGCCTGCATTTACAAACTGATGAAAAGAAAAAAACGGTTATTGAAAATTATGGTATTGAAAAATGGCAATCCATGATAGACCATTTGAATGATCCCGAAAAGATCATGTGGACATACGCTCATATTCTTCCCAATTTTTTATTGCATGCAGTAGAAAGCCTACAGCTGGTTGAAGTCTAATAGACGATAACACGAATTAACCTGATTACACGAATTTTTCTTGTCATGCTTGAGGAACGAAGCATCTCTTCCTGAATTAGCAAAAGGAGATGAATAATCCGTGTAATTAGCGGCAATTCGTGTAATTTTAAATCAAAGCTTTATTTACCATGATCAAAGAGTTACGGGAAAAATTCAACGCCAATTTTACAAAAGAAAAATATGATGCTTATATGGCTCAACTGGAAAACCTGCATCCGGGTGCTCTTGATTTCAGGAATGCGGAGACACCTGTATTTGTTCCAAAAGATTTTACCGCAAAAATGCTTGCTGCATGTGAAGAGATCATTGATGTAATTGTTGATCCCAAATTCATTGAGCTTACCAACCGCGGTATTCCCGATAATGTAAAAGTGCCCAATGAAACCAGCCATACTGAAATGCTTGTCTTTGATTTTGGCATCTGTGAAAATGAAAAAGGAGAGTTGGAACCGCAGTTAATAGAAATGCAGGGCTTCCCTACCCTTTATGCTTTCCAGGTATTTCATTCTGAATTAACTGCCGAGTATGCAGAGTTGCCAGATAATTTTTCTCCTTATTTGAATGGATATACAAAAGAAACCTACATACAATTATTGAAAGATATTATTGTGGGTGATCTTGATCCAAAAAATGTGATACTACTTGAGATCTTTCCAGAGCAACAAAAAACAAGGATCGATTTTTATTGTACTGAACAATTGCTGGGCATTAAAATGGTTTGTCTTACTAAACTGATAGCAGATGGCAATAAATTGTATTACATGAATGAGGGACAGAAAACACTGGTTAAAAGAATTTACAACCGTGTTATTTTTGATGACCTTCAAAAACAGGAAGAACCTGGAGAAATTGTTGATCTTACCAAAGATTATAATGTAGAATGGGTGCCTCATCCAAACTGGTTTTACCGCATCAGTAAATTCACATTGCCCTTTATCCATAACCTTTATGTACCACAAACTTATTTTTTAAATGAGTTGAAACAGATGCCCGGCGACCTGGAAAATTATGTTCTAAAGCCACTGTTCTCTTTTGCAGGCATGGGCGTGGTAATTGATGTAACTAAGGAAGATATTGATGCGGTTAAAGATCCGGAGAACTGGATATTACAGAAGAAGGTTAAATACGCTGATGTTATTAAAACCCCCGATGAGCCTGCTAAAGCAGAGATACGTTTGTTCTATTTCTGGAAGCATGGATGGGACAGGCCCAAAGCCGTACACAACCTGGCCAGGTTAAGCAAGGGCAAAATGATCGGCACAAGGTATAATAAGAACAAGGAATGGGTTGGTGGCAATGTGGCGTTTTTTGAAAAGCCTTAATTTAAAAGCTGTCAGTCTGAACTTGTCGAAGAAGGTTTGGTTTTTTGTTAGCACGTCTTCGACAAGTTCAGACTGACATTTTATAATTTATTGAGATTAAATAAAGGAGCTTTTTAGAAGTAATTTATTTTTAAAACAAAAATTAATGTAATGAAGAACGGCATAACAAGATTTAATTATTTCCTGGATCAATTACAGAACCTGTTTGTCAAAGCATCCAAACAAAAAAATCCTGCGCTTTGGCTATATAAGCACAATGCCCGCACTCCCCTCTTCATGCTGGAAGGACTGGCAAAACTTTACAGTGGCATTCACAACAAAAAAAAGTTTCAAAAACTGAAGGCCCGGTTTAAATTACTGGAAGATGCCATTGGACAGATAGATTACTATGATGCATTTGCGAAAGAATTTGTAAAAAATAAAAAGATACCTGCTACACTTACCAAATACCTGCAGGCACAAAGCCGTGAAAAAATTCAAAGCCTGAACGAGATACTTATAGAAAAGAAATGGTTGGGAGAAAACAGTGACCAGATTAAAACAATAAAGAAGAAACTGAAAAAGGCCGACTGGCAAAATGAAAAGCAGGATGTGAAAAGTATTCATGTTTTTTATATTACTGCAATCAATACCATACTTGAATTTTTAAATAGCAAGAATTTTCATTTTGATGATGTAGAAAATGACCTGCATGAATCAAGAAGGATGCTGCGCTGGCTAAGTATATATCCACAAGCATTGAGGGGCTGTATTCAATTAAGTAAAGCAGCCGGGAAATTGCCGGAACATCTTGTAAAATACCAGACTGAAGCCATAACCAAATCGCCATACAATGTAATGCCCGACGCTGCAGATCTTAAATATTTCTTGCTGCTTGATCAAAGTCGTTTTTATGCCCTGAGCTGGATGATAGCAGAACTGGGTAATTTAAAAGACAGTGGGCTTAAGGTAGAAGTTTTGCAGGAAGCGATATTGCAAACATCGGCAACCAACGACAAACAGGCCTTATCTAAAGCCTATAAATTATCAGGGGCAAAACAAAAAAAACTCGAACAGCTTTTAGAAGTAGCAGGAACTTTATGCAATACTTTTTGTAAAGAAAAGAACCTGGAACAATTGATGACTGGCACTGCCGGTATTAAGTAAGGTTATTTAATAGCCCACCTGATACCCACAAATCCCTTGGCTCCCTGCACCGGTGCATAATTATAAGATGGATCGAAAACGTATCCGTAAGGATTTGTATCAGCCCTTGCCACTCCATTATTATCAAAATATTTACCGCCGACCTTATCAAAGGGATCATCAGGGTGCAGCAATGGATCTTTCGGTAAAAAATTGAAGATATTCTTTACACCTCCATACAATTCCAAACCTGATTTGAAAGTTTTTGTAAGTTGTAAATTAATGATACTGTATAAAGGAGATTTAGCAGGCCTGTAATCGTTGGGGACAACCGGCAAATACATTGGCCCATTCACCTTACCTGTCAGATCAAGTGCAAGTCCAATTATTACAAATGGATAACTGATAGCAAAAGTGCCAGATATCTTTGGTGCAAATAACTGGGGTATCTTTGTTTTAACTCCATGTGTATTTTTATCCATCACAAATACATCCATAAAAGTAGCACCCGCAATTAGTTTTAACCCGCTTACAAAACTTACATCAGTGTTGAGGGTAACTCCCCGGGAAACGGCATATCCACTCAGGTTATCATAAATAATTTTACCTGGGTCTGTTATAAAATCGGCTACGATCTTATTGGTGAAACGGGTATAAAAAAGGCTGGCATCAATGCCGATAACAACTTTTTTTAAAATAACAAATCCTGTATAATTCAGGTTGGTATTCCATGATTTTTCTGGCCTTAAAGCGGAAGCTATCACTACTTCCCTTGCACCTGTAAGTGCTGCATGATCTTCTGTAAAAAGGTTTACCACCCTGAAACCGTTACCGGCACTTAACCTGATAGAATTGTTCTTATCAGGAGAAAATTTAAAACTCAGTCTTGGTGTAATAATATTGCCATGTTCGTTGTTATAATCATATCTTATTCCCAGCAGCGTTGTAAGACGGGAATTAACAGTGAACTGGTCCTGCACAAAAATACCCGGCAGGTAGGTATGGGCAGGTTTATTATCGCCGTTTAGGTTTGCAGTTGCCGGAGAATTATCATCGTAAAAAGTATACCTGAAAGGTATTCCCATCAATACATCGTGTTTCCCAAGGGTTTTATTCCAGCGTAGTTGTGCAAATACTACCTGCTGGCTGGCATAATACTTAATTCTACCGTAATAACTATCCTGCAGGTGATAATTGTAAGAGAGGTCTGCATTTATTTTGTCAGATATAGCTATAGTGCAGATCATCTCAACCCGGTTGGTATTTATTGTTTCCCCATAAATACTGTCTGTCCCTTTAAACTCCCGTGTCCACTGTTTTTCCCCACCCCAGCGGTTCTCATTCACATACCTGAAAGCAACAGAAGAGTTCAGGTTATTTTTTTGCCTGATACCCCATTTATTAAAAACAGAGATACGTTTTTGTAAAGTAACATCAGTAAAGTTATCGTTATTGATATCCCTTATATTTTGGTAAGTAAAATAATTAATACCGAGTAAGGAAGTGATGTTATTATTGACCTTAAGTCTTCCGGCAACATCAAGGTTATATTCTCCAACACTGGTAGCGGATGCATCAATTCTCAATTTATCTGAACCTGCGGCATCTTTGGTAATAATATTGATCAATCCGCCAACCGCTTCGCTGCCATATAATGTGGATGCCGGGCCCTTTACAATTTCAATACGTTTTACCATACTGTTTGGTATTCCTGCTAAACCATATACCGTGGATAAACTGCTTACTATTGGCATACCGTCTATCAGGATCATGGTATAAGGTCCTTCCATACCATTTATATGGATATCACCTGTATTACAAACATTACAGTTCAGCTGCGGCTGCACACCATTCACTATTTGAAGGCTTTCAAAAATATTGGGAGATGGATTCTTCTTAAAATAAGTAGGAGAATATACTTCTACCGGGATTGGGGAATCCATTTTACTTATCGCTTTCATGGTTCCTGAAATAACTACTTCTCCAAGCGTTGAATTATTTTGGGTTAAATTAATTTGTACATGGTCTGCATTTGTCTTTACTGATACCCTGACTTTATAGAGATCATAGTTAACGGCAGATACTGTTATGTTATGGGCACCAAATGGAATATTCGTGAAATGAAAATGGCCCGTTGAGTCTGTGATCACTGCTATATTAAGTGAATTGATAGATACTGTTGCTGCAATGACAGCCATGCCGTTGCTGCTTACATTACCCCTTATTTTTCCAACCTGGGCTATAACAGCGGTATACATAACTATGCAAAGGAAAAGTAAAAGATATTTTTTCATAGTGGTGATCTGAAAATGATAAACATGTTTGTTTGGCAAAAATATATATTTAGGCTCACCTAATATAATATTTTCAATTATTTTTCCCACATTTGTATAAAATAAGATGATATGACCTCATTGGCCGAAGAGAATTACCTGAAAACGATCTATAAGTTGCATGAAAAGAACAATGCCATGGTAACCACCTCGGCCCTGGCTGAAAGCCTGCAGATCAATGCGGCTTCCGTGACAGATTTCATAAAAAAAATGGCTGCTAAAAAACTCATCACCTATCAAAAGTCAAGAGGAGTAAGCCTTACAGAGGCAGGTAGGCAGCTTGCTGTTAACATCATTCGTAAGCACCGGTTGTGGGAAGTATGGCTTGTAAACAACCTCGCATTTAAATGGGACGAGGTACATGAAATTGCTGAACAGCTTGAACATATTGTAAGCAATGAACTGATAGAGCATCTGGATGAACATTTAGGCTTCCCAAAAACAGATCCGCATGGTGACCTGATACCCGACGCAAAGGGCCGTTTTGCTAAAGTGAGCAGTAAACCCCTGCTGGATTATAAGGTGGGTGATAATACCAAATTTGTAGGCGTGGCTGAGCATTCTAACAGTTTTCTCCAATACCTAACCAAGAATAATATTAAGCTGGGTGATGAATTACTGGTAGAAGGCATCGAAGAATTTGATAATAGCTTCCAGGTAAAAATAAACAGGAAGGAACGCAAGCTCCTGAGCAAAGACGTTGTAAAGAATTTATTTGTTATAACTGTGTAAATTTATTCTACCAGTTTTTTAACTGCATCAAACAATTCTTTACCGTCAATATTTATGGCAACAATTTTACCGGTTCTGTCCAGTAAAAAATTAGTGGGTAACTGATCAACATAAAAACGTTCAGCAATTTTTGAATTCCAGCCCAAATTATCTATCACGCCTGTATAAGTAAGTTTATCTTTTTTTACTGCATTAAGCCAGGCATCATTCTTTACATCCAGTGATACAGCAAATACTTCAAAACCATTTGCCTTGTGTTTTTTATATAATTTCTGGATATAAGGATTTGCCTGCCTGCAGGGTGCACACCAGCTTGCCCAAAAATCTACCAGCACAACTTTCCCCTGGTAAGATGAAAGCTTTATGATACTGTCAACTGTATTGGGTAATTCAATTTCCGGAGACTGTTCCCCGATCCTTAACTGTGCATACCCCGAAATTGAAATAAATAAACCAACAAGAGCAATAATTATATTTTTCATTTACAACATTTTCTTTTTTGAAATAAGGATAATATAAATAGCAGTATCTTTTTCATGTTAACATTAATAAGCATTAAAAATATTATACTCGAGCCTGAGCAAAAAGCTCTGGGCAGCGGTACTTCTTAAATCTTTTACCAAAGGTATCCTGTAGCCAGCATGCATACACATTTAAAAAGAATCAACAACAATATTAATCGTTGTATATACAATATTAAAACCCGTGCCGTTAAAATAACCGGCACGGGTGGTGAATTAAATGGTTACGTGAAAAACCCTTTTTCCTTTTTCTTCGCCTGTTTTATAACAGGCCATTTTTGTAATGCCGCTGTTCTTCTTATATTCCTTTGCAGGAACAAATCCCTTATCCAGGATACGTATTTTCTTTTCACCGGATAAAACAGCATTCTTAATATTCAAAAAATGGAAGGTATTGTCCCCTACATTCACATGCTCATCATTGGCAATGGCGAGTTCATCAAAATTGTAGTTGACAATAAAGCTGGCTACGAAAAAACCGGCATCTTCCACTTTGTCTTTCAGCTTATCAAAATTGATTACTGCACCGGGCTTAACGGTGACCTCGAAAGATGATGTTTTTATATTGGCATCAACTTTATCAACAAAATCAATTGTCTTAAGCGCTTTAAAAATAGAATTGCTGCACATACTGCAGGTTAACCCGCTGGCCTGTATGGTAATAGACCTTACCTGTGCCATACTGGTGAAGGGGAATATAGCAAGGATTATAATAATTAAATACTTCATAGTCTTTTGTGAATTTAATATTATGATTTGCAGCATGCTTTTTCCTTACAGCATTCCATATCCTTACAATCACCAGCCTTCATTTTACATTTTTCTTCGGTACAACATTTTGCACTTGTTGCATCCGCAGTTTTCCTGTCGTACTTACAACAGCCATGTAAATTATCGTAAGCAGTCTGTACTGCTGTAAAGTCCTGTGTATCGTAACCTGATTTGGCAATTGCCTCCTGGATTTTTGCAGAAGACGTTTTATTAACTGCATAAGTAACTTTCAGTTCCTTGCTGTCTTCATTCCATTCAGCTGTTTTAGCACCCGCTTTTTTTGCAGATTTTTCAATAGTGGTTTTGCACATGCCACAATTGCCCCATACTTTGATGGTTTCAGTTTTAGCAGATTGTGCAGTTGAAGTGTTGATGGCGAATATGCTGAAAAGTATTACAGCAAATAATGATAATGTTTTCATTTTATAAATTTTAATGTTGAATAATTAATTAAGCAAATAGCGTAAAGCAGCAGTAAATATTTTTACCGATGTAAAATTCTATATCAATTCTATAGTCTGAAAACGCAATTCATTATACAGGCTGAAGGCCCGGTATAATCAGGAGGAGGTGAATGATTGTTAACTGCCGAAGCAGCAATATTATCCGGCATTTGCCAGTTGTAAATATAGTGATCGTTAATTACAGCAACAGAAGATGCTACCAGATCAATATCGTTAATGACGGTTTGATGAGAATCATTTATTTTATAAAACTTATACTCATCATGGCAACACCCGGTATCTTTTTCTGTCATACCGCATTTACCGCAGGTATCGCTGGAAGAACCAAATAATTCCATACCAGCCTTATCGCCCATGCAATAATGCAGTTCCAAAGCAATTCCCGAAGAAACAGCCATGTACAAAAATGCCAATATGCCGATAGTTATCTTTTTCATCTGCGCTACAAATTTACGGCAGAATTAATTAAGTTTAAACTGGATATATAAAAAAGGAATTAATTAACACAGGCAGCAGTATACGTTAATTCACAAACCCCCACTGTATACCCAATCTTAGCATAAAACCCTGCATCGGATAATGAGGAGCAGCAAAATTATTATTGGTGAAGCCAAAACCATTAGAAAAGCTGACCGCATTCAGGTTTTCGGCACGTACAAAAGCAGTAAATGATTTAATCCGGAAGTGAAAGAAGGCGCTTATGTCAGGCAGATTCTTAAGCTGAAAAGTATCCTGCCTTGTAAACTGTCCCATTAAAGGTGAATAATTATAGGCTTCAAACGGCGTAAAATACCTTACCTCCACACCCGTGCTTAAATTAAGATTCTTGAAGAAAATACCTTCATAGGCCAGGCGGTTCCTTGTGAAGAGCAAGGGAACCTTTATTGGTGCACTACCATCTGTTTGCTGCACTGTAATATCTGCATACAGGTTCCATCTTTTGGTAAGCTTTATTTTTTTTGATGCATACAATTGTAAAAGGTTGATCACTTTACTGCTCTGGGCAGTTTTATAGTAGCCCGTAAAATAAGCGTAGTTGGTAATAATATGATTTTTGAATCCGAGGTTAATAAAAGCATTATTTGCATCTGCGCCAAAGGATATGATATTTTCTTTTTTGGTTAAACCCGGATTATTAAAATTAAAATTAGATGACCCGTCAAAAATAAAAGAAGGAGTTCTGTTTACGTTTTTAAAGAATATCCGGATATCGCCCAGCTTATAGCCTATACGCCTTGCAATAGTACCATAGATATGATAATCTCCGCTGTTCAACCCATTAACATACAATTCTCCTTTTGCCAGTACATCCCAAAGTTTGTTCCTGGTTTTATTGCGGTACTCCCCATGAACAATAAAGTTGTAAAAGTTTCTTGTACCAGTTCGCAGTTCGCCTTTTATATTTTCAAACTTTACGCCTGCTGAAATAAATTGTCCTGAATTTTTTGTATCAGGAAATTGCAACAAGGTTATATCATTTCCCATCACCGACCATTTTTCTCTTACAAAAAATTGATCTACACCTTTTTTAACAATGGTATCGTACCAGTTCTTATAAATAGCAGAATCAGCCTGGTCATCCCTGTACATGTAATCGTACGTACTGTATGTAAAACTATGTTGTGCTCTTAATTTAGGATAAAATAAATATTCAGTTGTAGAATCATTTATTGCGATTGAATCTTTTTTGCCTATATCGTATGTCTGGCGAACAAAGACTGTAAAGTCTTTATAAATATTGCCGGTACTTACGCTTGATTGAAAAGGATTGGGTGCATAATTAGCGGCACTCCCTAAATTAACCGGTACCGAAAATCTTTTTTTATAATTTGGATCACTCAAAACCGAGTCGTACTTAATGCCTCCATTCTCAGAATTTTTAATGGTATTGCCCACCATTATAAAAAACGCCGCATACCTTTTTCTTTTACCCTGGTAATTACCAAACAGCCGATAACTTTTATGATTGGCATTTTGTGTAACATAAAAACCAGGCGCACTGATCAGCCGGTAATCAAAACCAAAACCCACGTTTGGCCTGGGGCTTTGTGTATGAAAAGCTTTTATCATCTGCTCTTTACCTGATGCAAGTTGATAACTCAACTGGCTAAAGGGCCTGTTGGTTTTATAAAATTTTGATTCTTCCAAAGTGAAGCGGTATACATCAAATGCATGAAAACCGGCATCCCATCCGGGCTTTGCCAGTGGCTTATAAATTAAAGAATAAGCAGCTGCACCATGATTGCCCAGGTACAGGTATGATGAAGGAATAGAGAAGTATTTGTCAAAATCATTTATAGATGAATCAAAAGGAATGTTGCGGATGGAATCAAGATAGCGGTATGTAATGGCAATAGAATCTTTCCTGTCATCCCTGTGCTCAAAGCCAATAGTATCTGTTCGTCCGGAGGCTGTAGTCCTGAGTTCGCCCAGTCGACCACCTATTTTATTAATTGTGGGTTCCTGGGCATACAATAACCTGCAACAAAAAAACAAAACAGTCAGGGCAACAAATTGCTTCATCTATCTATACTTATAATTGTGCAATCAATTCACAAAACAAAGCCTTAAAATTGGGCTCGGCATCTTTTGCTGCCTGTAAAACCTCTTCATGGGTAATGATATTCTCTTCTTCCCTAATGCCAACGTCGGTAATTACACTCATGGCAAAAACCGGCAGGCCCATGTGGCAGGCCGTAATCACTTCCTGAACGGTACTCATACCAACTGCATCACCGCCAAGTGTAAGTATCATTTTATATTCAGCACGGGTTTCAAACGTGGGGCCGGTAACTGCTACATACACACCCTCTCTTACATTAATATTTTTTTGGGCAGCAATATCTTTTACTTTTTTTATAAGCTGTTTTTTATAAGGCTCACTCATATCCGGAAATCTTGGGCCCAGTTCTTTATAATTTTTTCCTATCAGTGGATTGGGAGCCAACTGGCTGATATGATCTGTGATGATCATCAAATCTCCTACTTTGAATGATGGATTTACTCCGCCGGCGGCATTGCTTAAGAGCAAAGTATCTATGCCCAGAAATTTTAAAACACGTATAGGAAAAACGGTCTGGTCAGATGTATAGCCTTCATACAAATGAAAGCGGCCGGCCATGGCTACTATTTTTTTACCCCCCAGCTCACCAAAAATAAGTTTACCGCTATGACCCTCTACTGTACTTACCGGAAAATGAGGGATATCGCCATAAGGGATCTCTTTTTCAATTTTAATTTCATTTACAAAACTGCCAAGCCCGCTACCCAATACAATCCCCACTGCTGGTTTCTGGTTGTAAATGTTTGTAATAAAGTCTACCGCTTCTTTGATATTAAGCATCATAAAACAATCTGGTTTAGGCGGTAAAGGTAAGATAAGATACGTTAAAGGAGATACAGAGTTATGGGTTAGGAGTTAGAAGTTAAGGGTTAGGGGTTTGTGGTTTGTGGTTGCAACATCACTTGATACGCTTATTTAAGGTTCACTAAAGTTATATTGTACAAGAGTGCTCCGATAGCTATCGGAGCCTATGAAGCTGAGTTAGAAGTAAATGTTGGTAACACAAAACCTCTAATCCCAAACTCAAAACTGTTTACTATCTTCGCCAAAATTTTTCTATTATGAATCTCCACGAATACCAGGCTAAAGAATTATTGAAAAAATACAATGTACCGGTGCAGGAAGGGATTCCCTGCAATACACCGGGTGAGGCAGAGCAGGCTTATAAGCAGATACATACCCAATACGGAAGTAAGTTTGCTGTGGTAAAAGCTCAGATACATGCAGGCGGCCGTGGTAAAGGAAAAATAAGGGGAACAGAACAGCGGGGTGTAGCCGTGGGTAAAACAGCAGAAGATGTTTTGCAGATTGCAAAAAATATTTTAGGAGGCACCCTTGTAACTATACAAACTGGTGAAGCCGGTAAAGTGGTGAGCAAGGTTTTGGTTGCGCAGGATGTATATTATGAAGGACCGAACGAAATAAAAGAATTTTACTTATCAATTTTACTCGACCGCAGTACCAGCCAAAATGTAATTATGTACAGTACCGAAGGTGGAATGAATATAGAAGACGTGGCACATGATACGCCAGAAAAAATATTTAAAGAATGGGTTTACCCGGGCGGAAATTTAGAAGCATTCCAGGCCAGGAAAATTGCTTTTAACTTAGGCTTAAGTGGAGTAGCTTTTAAAAACTGTGTAAAGTTTGTAACCAATTTATACAATGCCTATGTGGGCTCTGATTGTGGTATGCTTGAGATAAACCCACTTTTTAAAACCAGCGATGAAAAAATAATTGCGGTTGATTGCAAAATGAATATTGATGATAATGCATTAATGCGTCACCCTGATATTGCTTCTTTAAGGGATATTAGTGAAGAAGACCCCACAGAAGTAGAAGCTGGCCAGTTTAACCTGAACTTTGTAAAATTAGATGGCAACGTGGGCTGTATGGTAAACGGCGCAGGGTTGGCTATGGCTACAATGGATATGATCAAATTAAGCGGTGGTGAGCCGGCAAATTTCCTGGATGTTGGTGGTACAGCAAATGCCCAGACTGTGGAAGCCGGATTCCGTATTATTTTAAAAGACCCAAAAGTAAAAGCTATACTCATTAATATTTTTGGCGGTATTGTACGTTGCGACCGTGTTGCACAGGGTGTAATAGATGCTTACCAGTCAATAGGTAACATTAATATTCCTATTATAGTAAGACTGCAGGGCACTAATGCCGATGTTGCCAAAAAATTAATTGACGAAAGCGGCCTTAAAGTACAAAGTGCGATACTTTTGAGTGAGGCAGCAGCATTGGTGAATAAAGCAGTAGCATAATTTACAGCCTGTTTCTCTTCTTTCCTGAAACCCTGGGGTATTATCTTCATTAATTTATTGATTAACAAGCTGTAATAGCTTTGGCACGTTATTGGAGTTATGAATTGTATAACTATTAATAACCTTAAAAATTGTAAATTCTATGAAAGTGAAATTTTTAATTATTGCTGCCTTATTATTTGGTATAGCAGCAGATTCCTTTGGACAGCAAAAAAAATACAAGTACAAAAAACATTACCGCAAAGGGCCTCATCACAAAGTGTACAGGCCAAAGCACCCTGCACCACCAAGAGCAGTTGTAGTTTTACCACCTGCACCACGACACCCGGCTGTGGTAACACCGCCAAGGCCGAAAAGACCCCCTTTACCGCCTGCACCTCCAAGGCCACCATTGCCACGCAGAGGATAAGAAAATATTAAACCTACATTTATATAAAACGTGAGCCCGTAAGCTCACGTTTTTATTTTACTGCTTTTTTATCAATACATTTATGTAGAACAATAAAACCATAAAAATGATGCTTGAACTTAACTTCCTCCCTTTTCCAGAAATAAGAACAGACAGGCTGCTGCTTCGCAAAATGCAGCATGAAGATGCAGCTGAATTATTATTTCTACGATCTGATGAAACAGTGATGCAGTTCATAGGCCGGGAGAAAACAAAAACAGTAGAAGAAGCTGCAGCTTTTATACAAAAAATAAATGCCTCTGTTGATGCCCATGAAAGTATCATGTGGGCTATTGCCCTGCAGGAAGAACCTCAAAAAATGATTGGCACTATCTGTTACTGGAATGTACAGAAAGACCACTTCCGTGCTGAAGTGGGTTATATCCTGCACCCCCAATACTGGAACAGGGGTTTAATGAAAGAAGCATTGCTTGCAGTAATTGATTTTGGTTTTACGCAGATGAAGCTGCACAGTATTGAAGGGCGTATCAATCCTGATAATATTGTATCAGGATTCCTGCTTGAAAAAGCGGGCTTTAATAAAGAAGCCCATTTTAAAGAAGATTTTTATTTCAATAGTAAATTCAGCGATACTGCTGTGTATTCTTTATTGGCAAAATAAAAATACCCAATGAATGGTATTGCATTTTGTATGCAAATGCCGTTTCTTTAATGTCTTATTAAACTTTAAAACCTTTTTTATGACACTTATAGAACAACGGGTATTAAAACTCGAGAGAAGCTTGCAGGCATACCGCATATTTTTCGGTACTGCTGTAATTATATTGATCGCATTTATTTTGATGTCTTCTGGTAAAAAAGATGAAATACCGGATCTTATAAAAGCAAAAGCTTTCCAGGTGGTTGATGACCGCGGCAATGTGCTGGTTTTAATGAATAAAGAAAGAGGAAGCGGACAGGTTGCAACTTATTCCTCTTCAGGACAAAAATTAGTACGCCTGTTCACTTCAGAAAGTGATGCCGGTGCAATTAATACTTTTGACCCTTCAGGTAATCTTAATTTTAAAATTACCAATACCACAACCGGTGGTGGATACCTGGCTATTTATAATACCGGCCTGAAAGAAGTTGTGGAACTTGGTGTTTTAAAAACCAGCGACGGTTATATACAGGTTAACGATGATAATGGTTCTAAACTGGCCAAATTAACAGCAACCACAGAAGGAGGCGGCCACTTTTCCTTAACTAAGAACGGCAAAGAATTAATTACCATGTCGGCCGCTACACCAGGCGGACGAATGAGTATTTACGATAACACAGAATTCAGGATAGGGTATTTTGGTGCACAAACTGACCTGAGTTGTAATTTATCTGTTTACAATAATAACAAGACCCGTATTGGCGGCTTCCCAGTTTATTAATTTAGTCTTTCAATTAAAAGCAAGCCCCGATGTAAAAACACCGGAGCTTATTCTTAACCTTAAAACTAATTTTTACATTTTGGGTAATAACACATGATCTATCACATGAATCACACCATTGCTTTGATTTACATCTTTGATAGTAACATAGGCAACTCCGCCATTTTCATCTTTTATGGCAAGTTTCTTTCCTTCCATCATCAGCCATAATTTACCGCCTGCAACTGTTTTTACTTCTGCAGTACCATTTCCGTCTTTTATCATTTTTGCAATGGCAGCTGCATTCCAGCGTCCTGCAACAACATGATAAGTAAGTACATTGGTTAAAACCGGTTTGCTCTCAGCTTTTAATAAGTTATCTACAGTACCAGCGGGCAACATATTGAAGGCGCTGTTAGTTGGTGCAAATACGGTGAATGGTCCTGCACTTTTCAAAGTTTCTACCAGTCCTGCAACTGTTACCGCAGCAACCAATGTGGTATGATCTTTACTGTTAACAGCATTTTGTACAATATTTTTTGAAGGATACATGGCAGCTCCGCCTACCATAACTGTTTTTTCAGATTGTGCAAATGCAGCATTAACAAACATAACTGCCGCTGCAACAAAAAATAATTTTTTAACCCGTTTCATAAATAACGATTTTATTTTTTAATGATGAATGATTTCAACATCATGTACGTGGGATGAAATTCGTTGGATTTAATTTTATTGATTTTTTTTATGATTCATTTTATAAAAAATAAAACCGGGCTGTTAAAAAACAGCCCGGTAAAAAAATTATTTAAAAAAAAGATTTTATATTTTACCCATCACCATCACCTTGGTTGGTGCCGGAGCTTCAGGTCCTGCATCTTCGAGCGAAACCGCAAAAGCCTGAGCACTGCCAAAACTTTTCATTTTTTGTATCTGTACAGTTTTATTACCCTTTGATGTATTAATCATACCACCACTTACAGGCTTGCCATCTACAATTGCCCAAAATTGGTATTGCTTTCCTTTGGGAGCTTCAGGTAAATTAGACGGATCTATATAAACATCACCGGTATTTTTCATCCAATAAATTCTTGCAGCAGCATCAGCAACATCAGGCATACCGGCTAGAGACACAGGTAAGGCATTTTTATCCTTCATTACTCCCATATCGCCCTCCATTGCAGCAGCTATATCTTTTTGCTGCTTTAGTTCCGATTGCGTGGTTGCCAACTCTGTGTTTGCAGATTGATATTTATTATAGAAAGTATAATTTAAAATTAAACTGCCTACCAATAAAATTATACTGGCTGCTGCCGCATACTTCCATACCGGAGAAATAGCATAAACTTTAGCAATCGCCTCATTATTCGTTTTTATATCAACAAGCGGGCTTGCAGCATTTGTTTTTATTGCTGCAAATATTTTTTCTTTTACAGAAGCACCGGGTTCCACAGCGTGTGTTTGTGCATAGTTCTCCAGGCCAGATTGAATCGCTTCAATTTCGGCTGCCACTTCGGGGTATTGCTTAGCCCATTGAGCTACTTCTGCAGTTTCAGCTGCTGATGTAAGCCCCATGCAATAAAGCTCCAAAATCCCCGACGATATGATTTCCTGTGCGTTCAATTTAACTATATTGTAATATTTTTCTTAATTCAATAATAGCCGTTCTCATCCTTGTTTTTACCGTACCCAAAGGTATTCCCATTTCTTTCGATATCTCATCCTGGGTATAGCCGTTAAAATACGCCATATCAATAATACTCCTCAATTCCGGCTTTAAATTTACCAATTGCTTCCTGATACCCATCGCATCAAATCTTTCTGCCGACCTGTTATCATTGGTCAGGTTACTTACGGAATTTTCATCGCTTGAGATTTGAGATTGCTTTTTATATCCCTTACTCCTTAACGTGTCAATGGTAAGATTTCGGGTAAGATTCAGCATCCACGTAAATAAACGGCCTTTACCGGTATCATAGCTTGAAAAATTATTCCAGATCTTAACAAATGCCTCCTGCAAAATATCCTCAGCAAGTTCACGGTTCTCAACCATCCTGAAAATAATACCGTTCAAGGCAGCTGAATAATTATCGTACAAATAGGAGAATGCCTGCTGGTCCCTGCTTTGCAGCAGAACAACCAGCTCTTCTTCATTATATTTTAAGATATCAGGCAATTGTTTTAAGATTAGAATATTATCGAAAATAATTGTTTTTTGTTAAACGGCATTAACTTATACTGATATGCAATGTTTTTACATTGAAATGACAAAACAATAGATATAGTAAGTTGTTCGCTTCTTATAAATTTCCTTAGGTTTGAACATGGAAAATCTGTTGGTAAGAACCATACAACCTGGCGATAATGAGGCATTGGCCAGAATCATCAGGAACAGCTTAGCGGAATTTAAAGCTAACAAACCCGGAACAGTTTATTTTGATAACAGAACGGATCATCTATTTGATGAATTTAAAACAGCCGGTAGTATTTATTATGTGGCAGAATATGCTGGTGAAATATTGGGTGGAGGCGGCATCTATCCCACCGAGGACCTGCCCGATGGCACCTGTGAGCTGGTAAAATTGTATCTATCACCAAATGCAAGGGGTAAAGGAATTGGTAAACTGCTGTTAGCAAAATGTATAACTGTTGCCAAAGAAATGGGCTATAAAAGAATGTACATTGAAACGATGCCGGAATTAAAAATAGCGATACCTATGTATGAAAAATTTGGCTTTACTTATTTATCCGGTCCGCAAGGCAACAGTGGCCATACTGGCTGCGATGTTTGGATGATAAAAGTACTGGAATGAGCGTTTATAGAGCCTTCACTTCATACACCGCACTGAACAAATAATACTTTCCCGTTTTTACTTCCACGCATTTAAATCGCTTTCGAATTTTTTCTCCTTTTTTAAAAATGCGTCCACCCTTAATGGAGAATAGCGCAGCTTCGGGTAATTGCTCTATTAAATGAACCCCTGTTTCTTTTTCATCATAATTATGCAGCACCCGTAACAGCTTTTCATCGCCACAACTGCTGGCAGCAGGGTTTTGCAAAGTGTTCAGCAAAGCTTTTTCAATATCGGCAGGAAATACTTTCTGGAGTAAAAATTTGGCCAGTATCTTACTAAATTCATTCTTCCATTCTTTGCCGTGCGCCTGCACACGATGGCCAAATTTGTCGTAGGTGAACAAATGCGCCAGCTCATGTAACAGTGTAATTAAAAAAGCAAACTTATTGAGATCGCCGTTTACACTGATGCGGTGATTCTTATCGGAATGGGCATGGCGGTAATCGCCTAAGATGCTTTGCCTTTTACGGCTGATGGTAAGATGAACTTTATGATGCTGGAGGTAAAAAAGAACGCCTTCAAAACTCCCGGTCGGTAAATAAGATTGTAACTGTAAAAGCGGCGCTTCCTGTTTAGGCATTTTTAGTTTTGTTCAACTTCATAATGGTCCTTACCTCCACCACCAGGTAAATGATGTAAATGATCATAGCGGCATAAACAGCCGGTTTATTAAATGCGGGTCCGCTTAAAAAATAATAGGCTATTACAGCAATTACACAGGCAAATACTTTTATGATCATGCCACCCATTACACTTCTTATAAAAACATTGGGATTGCTGTGGTGCATGGCCAGAAATTGCATTCTGAAAACAAAAAGGCTGATGAGAAAAAACAAACAATTGCTGCCCATTACGGCTATATAATCTATCCCTCTATCAGCATAAACAAGACTTGCTATAAAGATCATAGCCGATAAAACAAAAAATACTATAAATAAAGGAAGTACAGCTTTAAAACTAAAATTCATTAAATGATTTTTATTGATTTACGGCATTGGATACGCCATTGTTAAGCTCTACGATGTTCGCCCCCATATGACAATTACCGTTGAAGATTGCAGTGGGCTCTATCTGTAATTTACCGGCATACAGGTCGCCCTGTACTTCGGTATTACCATGCAGGTATAAAAGTTCCTGCACTTTAATGGCACCGGTAACATGGCCCATAATATCGGCTTGCAAACCCTCAATATTTCCTTCCACTACTCCATCCGCTCCCACAATGATCTTGGCTTTGCCTTTAAGATTACCTTTTAAAGTGCCATCAATGCGGATATCGCCGTTGCTTTCCAAATCACCGGTAATGGTGGTTCCGCTTCCTATCATGGTACTGCCGCCACATGGATTTAAATCTTCAGATGACTTGGATTTTGAATTAAACATAAAATTAGTTTTTGGTTAAAAAAATTACTCTACAATGTTTTCAACTTTGGGCAACTGTAGCTTATTCGTATCTGGTAACGGTAAATCTCCCTTTAATATTTTATGCAGGTCGTTGTAATATTTTTGTTTATACTTTAAATCCTTCTCTACAGAATCTGTTCTTTGGAGAAGTGCATTATACTCCCGTCTTTGTTTGGCACTACCATAACCGGTGCCGGGTAAGTAATATTTTAAAGGTGTAAATACCAGTAAAGCAATAATTAAACCCACCAAAACAACAAATACGGTACTTAAAAAAACATATACACTTAAACGGCTCAGTTTAAATTTTACCACCTCTTCATAAGTATCTTCATTCATAACCACCAGCCTGTATCGGTTTTGTAACCGTTTTAAAGTGCTGTTGGCATCCAGTTTTGCCATATTCTTTTTGTTGAACCTTAAAATTAAGCAATGAAGCCGAAAAAGCAATGATTATCAGCTGAAAGGCTTGTAATTCAATATTTATTTAAAACCCTATTAATCATAAACGCACAAGTATTTCTTAAAAAATCATTAAACTAAATTAAATGGCCGTACGTATCTACAATATTTACCAAAAATAACCGATATTTAGCCCTCGTATTCAACCTATTGATTCATGCTGAAGAGAACTATAAGTCCTTTTTTTATTTTTTTTATTTTTTCCGGATTTTCAATCCCGGTAATAGCTCAGCCAACCTGGACACTTGATCCTTTTGGCAAAGAAAAAAAACCTGAAAAATTTGAGAACAGGAAGTTGGGCTCAGAAAAAACGGCCGATAAAAAATTTACTGTACCCCGTAATTTTTACCAGAATACGGTAACACACTATAACTATTACTTTAATGCAAATAACCGGGTTAATACCGTTATTGACCGTGCCAGGCTTTCGCAAAAAGATGATTATGCAACACTGCTGGCTTTTTATCCATATACATTAGAAAGCACTTCATCGCAGAAAACAGAACTTGATTCTGTTATCTACACATCAACAGCAGGTATATTATTACATGATCTGCGTAATGACTGGATAGATAATATGTACATGCTTATTGGTAAAGCTTACTATTATCGTAAAGATTTTGATTCTGCATTAATGACATTCCAGTTCATTAACTACAACCTGTTTCCCCGTAAAAGAAAAAATGATGATGATGACCGTATCGTTGGGTCAAACACTACATCGATAGCCAATAAGGAAAAAAGAAATGTTTTACAAAAACTTACAGCCATACCACCAAGCCGCAACGATGCTATTCTTTGGCTGGCCCGCACTTTAATTGAACAGAATGAATTTGCTGAATCCGGTGGTTTATTGAATACTTTACAGGTAGATGCTAACCTGCCTAAAAGATTACGCAACGACCTTGAAGAAGTTACCGCTTACTGGTTCTTTAAGCAGAGTAATTACGACAGTACCGCAGTGCATCTTGAAAAAGCATTAAGTACTGCAGATAATAAACAGGACCAGTCAAGATGGGAATTTTTACTTGCCCAGCTTTATGAAATGAATGGTAACACCGATAAAGCTTCGGTATATTATACAAAGGCTTCCAAGCATACGGTGGACCCTTTAATGGATATACATGCCAGGCTTAACGAAGCCAAGATGCTAAGGAACAGCAGTAACCCCAAAGAACTGGACAAAGCCATAAGTAACCTGGCTAAAATGGGAAAGCGTGATAAGTTTGAAGCCTACCGTGATATTGTTTATTACTCAGCTGGCGAATTGTCCTTACAAAAGCCCGATACCAATGCCGCAATTGCTTTTTTTAATAAAAGCCTTAAATATAATGAGGGTAACGTAAACTATAAGAACAGGACCTATCTTGAACTTGGGGATATTGCCTACAGCCGTAAACAATACCGCCTTGCAGCGGCTATGTATGATAGTTTACAAACAGGTAACGATTCTGTATTAGACAAACGTATTGCCCTTATACAGGAACGAAAAGATGCATTGATAAGAATTGCTACAGCAATAACTGCCATTGAAAGAGAAGATAGTTTACAACGCATTGCTTTAATGCCGCCTGCTGAAAGAGATGAATTTGTTAAAAAGACAGTCCGTAAATTAAGACGTGAGCAGGGTTACAAGGATGAAGGCAATGCTGGTAATACAATTATTCCATTCAGCAACAACACCCCCCAACAGATAGATCTTTTTGCAGCCAACAACACAAAGGGCGAATGGTATTTTAATAACAATTCACTTAAATCGAGAGGCTTCAGCGAATTTAAAAGCAGGTGGGGTACCCGTATCAATGTAGATAACTGGCGCCGCAAAGCCGCTGTTGACATAGTTGCTAATAATCAACCACTGCCCGGCAATGCCAAGAGCGGTGATCTTAAAGGCAACGGAAAAAATCCAGCTTCACCAGGTGGAGATATAAGCTATGAAGTATTAATAAAAGATCTGCCGCTGACAGAAGAAACAATGAACAACAGCAATGAAGTTATTGCTACCAATATGATCGAGTTGGCCCAGGCTTATCAAAATGATCTTGAAGAATATCAAATGGCTGCAGATACTTATGAAGAATACTTAAAACGTTTTCCTGCCCGTTTGCTGGATGGTGAAGTCTATCTTAACCTGTATTTCTGTTATACCAAGCTGGGCAATAAGAGTCTGGCGGATCATTACAAGGGTCTCTTAAACAGTAAATACGCCAGCAGCATTTCTGCTCAAAAACTGAATAATTCTTCTGCATTAAACCCACAGGCAAAGAACCCGGAAGTGACAAAGGTTTACGAAGACATTTATAACCTGTTTATAGAAGGAGATTTTGAAAAAGCAATGGCCGAGAAAAAGAAGGCAGACAGTTTATACGGCATAAACTACTGGACTCCTCAATTACTCTATATTGAAGCCCTGCATCATGTTAAAAACAGGAACGACAGTGTGGCTATACTCGGTTTGCAAACCATTATAAACAGCAACCCTACTTCTCCATTAAGAGAAAAAGCAGAGACTATGATAGCTGTTTTGAAAAGAAGGGCTGAGATCGAAAAATACCTTACCAGTCTTGAAGTTACCAGGAACGAAGAAAACCAGTTAAAAGCACCAGAAACACCTAAGGCTGTTACTAAGCCTGTGGCTCCGCCTATAGTTCCAAAAGATACTGTGGCTAAAGTTACAGCCCCGTTAACAAGCGGACCTTTTGTGATGTCACCCAATTCGCCTCATCATGTATTAATGATCCTTGATAAAGTAGATCAGGTATATGTAACAGAAGCAAGGAATGCGTTCAACAGGTATAACCGGGAAAATTATTATGGCCAAACCATCAATATCAGTAAAGAAACATTGGATGCCGAACGCAGTTTACTGGTTATAACTTCTTTTGCCGATGCAACCACAGCTTTACTTTATTATGATAAGATAAAAAGAAATGCTGCTGCCGAAATTTCCTGGTTGCCGGCAAACAAATATTCATTCCTGATCATTACTGATGAAAATCTGCAATTACTGAAAACAAATAAAAACTTAGCAGGATATAAAACCCTGTTAAATATGCAATATCCAAACAGGTTTTAGCAGCAGTTAATGCAACAAATTTATTCTTTCCGTAGTTTTATATAATGATGCGCTACGCACCAGATAATACTACTTTCAAAATCTAATACATGAAGCGTTCAGTTATAATTTTATGGCGTGTTTTTATCTGGGGTTTTGGCCTCATCCTGTTCATGTTCATACTGGCCAATTTTGGTGTGTTTGGTAAAATGCCATCTGTGGAGCAACTACAAAATCCGGAAGCAGACCTGGCTAGTGAAATTTATTCAAGCGATGGGGTATTGATGGGGAAGTATTATTCTGAGAACAGGAGCGAAGTAAAATACAATGAAATTTCACCCAATGTTGTACATGCCTTGCTGGCTACCGAAGATGAACGTTTTTACGATCATTCGGGCATTGATGCTAAAGCGCTTTTAAGAGCTGTACTTACTATGGGCCGGGATGGGGGTGGTAGTACGATCTCACAGCAGGTTGCTAAAATGATGTTGGGCCAGGGAAAAGGCAATATAGTTAAGCGTGGGTTTGAAAAGATGAAAGAATGGATAGTGGCAGTAAAACTGGAACGTAATTTTACAAAAGAGGAAATAATCACCCTGTACCTTAACAGGGCGCCCTGGGGCAATCTTTTTGGCATACGTAATGCTTCACGTACTTATTTCCAAAAAGAACCCAAAGACCTGAAAGTTGAGGAAGCTGCTGTACTCATCGGTATGCTTAAAGGCTTTATTTATAACCCAATCAGTTATCCAAAGGCATCTGTTGACAGGAGGAATACAGTTATTAACCAAATGGTGGTTTGCCAGCAGCATTATTTAACCGAAGCTGAAGCCGCCAAGCTAAAAGCAAAACCCCTGATCACAAATTTTAAAAAAATGGATGAAAATGTAGGTATTGCTCCTTATTTCAGAACGGTATTGGCTGATAAATTAAAAGCATGGTGCAAGGCACATGAAAATCCTAAAACCGGCGAACCTTATAATCTTTACCGGGATGGATTAAAGATCTATACCACCATTGATTCAAAAATGCAGCAATATGCGGAAGAAGCTGTAGTGCAGCATATGCCGGTTATTCAAAAAAAGCTGGACTGGATCATGAAGAATAATGGTACCCGCATGTGGAAAGGAAATGAAAAGATTGTACTTGATGCATTTAAATTTACTGACAGGTGGAAAAGCATGAAAGAAGATGATATTCCTGAGGAAGATATCAAGAAGACATTTTATGTTCCCGTTAAAATGAAAGTGTTTGCCTGGAATGCAAAGCGGGTAAAAGATACTGTGATGACTCCTTTTGATTCTATCAAATACCATAAGCAGATACTGCAAACCAATTTTGCTGCCATGGACCCAAGGAGTGGTGAAGTTAAATGTTGGGTAGGTGGTATAGATTTTAAGTGGTTTAAGTTTGACCATGTTACCCAGTTGAGGCAGGTAGGTTCAACCTTTAAACCATTTATATATACCCTCGCTATTGATGAAGCAGGCTATACTCCTGAAACCGTTATACCAGGTGGCTCACTTACACTTGGCGGCAAAACTATCTCTGGCAAGGGTGGTACACTGGCAAATTGTTTAGCCTGGTCAAAAAATATAGCAGCCTGGCGTCTGATTGGGGAGGTTGGCGTAAAAAGAACCATTGAATTTGTGCAGAATTGTGGTATCAAAACAAAGATACCGCCCTACTATTCAATTGCTCTTGGCGCTGCAGAGATCCCTTTGCTTGAAATGATGCAGGGCTTTACCATGTTCCCTAATAAAGGTTTAACAACAGAACCAATTTTACTGAATAGGATAGAAGATAAAAGCGGCAACCTGTTGGAGGAATTCAATTCAAATTCAAAACAGGTTATTTCCGAAAGTGATGCCTATACCATGGCAAAACTGATGGAGGGTGTAATAAAAGCGGGTACAGCCAGAACTTTAAACAGGTTTACTATTCCGGTAGAAAAGGCAGGTAAAACGGGCACAACCAATAACAACGCCGATGGTTGGTTCATTGGTTATACACCCGAACTACTGGCTGGCACCTGGGTTGGTTGCGATGACCCTTTTATTCGTATTTATGCTAATAATGCCGGTGGTGCCGAGATGTCGGCACCTGCCTGGGGTATATTTATGAGCAAGGTATATGCCGACCGGAAATTAAACTATGGCCAGATAAAGACCTTTGAAAAACCAATTGAATTGACAAATAATCCAATTTATGCTGATGTAAATATGGACCGGTATTTTATGGAAGGAGATAGTACCAATTTTGATGAAGGAAATGGTGATGCGGATGACTTTTTTAAAACTCCGGCGCCTCAGGATAACAGCCCTATAGAGAAAATAGAAATAGAAAGCGAGATACCCAAGGCTAAACCTGATACGGGCAAAAAAAATACAGACCCCAAAAAAATTGAAGATAAAAAAGCGATAATGCCGGCTCCAAAACCAGATGATAAGAACAAGAAGCCGGCAAAACCAAATGATTATTAATAGAAAGCTGAGCTAAAATGCTCAGCTTTTTTTATTCAATGATCTTTTCAATATGTATCATCCTGCCTTCTGCATTGATGCCTTCTAAAACGATCCGCATTCTTTTTGTAAAATCATTATTATAAAAAGTTATAGGCACTTTTCTATTGGCTTTATCAGTAAATATATAGGGTAGCCATAACAAAGTGGTACGGGCATCAGTACCGTCCCCGGTATTGGCCTGGCTGTAATCTGGCGAATAAAATTCCTTAATGGGAGAATAGCCCGCTATTTTTACCATATTGATATCCGTTTCTTTTGGGCTTCGGTCAATCAGGTCATCTCCTTTCCTGGTATAAACAGATATAGCCGGGTTAATGGCACCTCCCCCGGGATCAGCACCCCGGCCCATAAAATTAGGAATGAATTTTATTAAAGCGATCTGGGTTAAACTTAAAGCTTCCAGGTCGCTGGTTGTCATTTCATGTTCATCAATATAAACCAGCACTTCTTTTTCCCTGTAAGTAAGGGACCTGCCTGATGTAAGATTAAAATTACCGATCATCAGTCCAGGGATGGTGTTGCGTACATAAGCGTAAAAATCAAACTTTGTCCATGCTTTTTCATCGTGAAGTACATCCAGCGAATAACCCAATGCACCACCTGAGAACATACCTGAAACATAACGCTCCTCGAGTTTAATCAAAGGATCATTTTTCCAGTTACGCCTGTTGCTGGAATTGAGGGTGACCCCCTGCATTGTCTTTTCTGTATTCAGGTTCTTTCCGCCATTATTGTCTTTATGATATTGAAATAACGGGTTAGTTCCCGAAACAAAACCTGCGCCCTGATTATCCCTTAATAAATGATCTTTGAAGCTTGCAAGATATCCCGTCTGTGCAAGCGTAAAGTTCGACCTGCTAAAAGACATCTGACTGTTAAACAACTTTGACTTGTTGAAGGTATAATATAGGCGTGCCGTGTCATAAAACACCAAACCCCGTTGTCTTATATACCCGGCTCTATCGGGCAACACGGTATAAAAACTATTTACACTGTCTTTTGTTTTCAAGATCAGGTTTACCATTTCATTCTTTACCAGCTTACCTAAAACCTCCGGTCCAACCTGTCCAAATACCTGCAGGTATTCATCAGCTGCAATATTTACAGCAGGCATTTTCTGGACATTCATATCAGCCCAGTTATACCTGCGCCATCCATGGGTAAGCATCACCAGGTCAAGCTTTGCCTTTTGCGAGGCATCATTATTACCGCTAAAATAAAAAGCAGGTTCGTGTATATAGCCCCTTATATCCGACCTCAATAAAAGATCTGTTATTATATTATTGCCCGCATTACCAGGATACATATCTGCATCAATAATACTCAGGGACATGTTGGCGGCCACCGTATCGACCACCCATATTTCAATATTATTTTTTCCTCTTTTTTGAGTGCTAACCAAAGGAGTATTAACAGCCGCATTCATTAAAAAATTATTATTGTTGATGAATGCTACCCGCTCAGCTACAGGTTGCCAATCTGCATCAAAAACCGTTAACTGCATAGTTCCGGATGGCAGTGCATTAACAGGAACAACGCCGGTGAAAGGTTCTGTTACCGGCACTTTAATATTTGTTTTATAAAATACTTTTTGATACATGTACATTAACACATGCAATGAATCTTTACCTGTTTTATTTACCAGGTTATAATACAGTTTATCTTTTTGAACTGTTACTTTTAAAGCTACTCCCGCAGGCTTAGCATCCGGCAACCAGGTTTGTTCTTTAGTTCCATTACTATTCGTCCATTCAGCATAATATTTATCACCTTGTTTAAACTCAAGATCGAACCTGCCCATACCATTATGCATTACAGACAATGGTATTACCTCTTCGCCGGTTTGTTGCTTTTTTATAACTGCATTAATAAGAAAGGGCAAACCGTTACTGTAATTAGCTTTAAAGGCGATGGTGTTTACCGTACCTTCAATAATATTACCACCCTCAGGGAAAAAATGCAGATTTGCAGTAAGTGGATCATTCTTTTTAATTGCCGGTTTATTGCTATTGATCTTTAGGGTTTGTGTATATAAGAACCCGGTATCAAAGTTCAGCATCCAACCGGTATAAGCCCTGCATATAAGTTGAGAAGTCTGCAAATTACCAGGTATTGTAAAATGGCCATCCGTACTATTATTCAAGATCGGGCTTACCTGTTGCTGTATCATTTTACCATCCTCATCGTACAAGGCGGCATAAAAATTAGTGCTCCGCTCAGAGGGAAGGTCTTCTTCAAATAAATAAGCTTTGAACCAAACAGTTTCCCCAGGCATGTAAACCTGTTTATCAAAATGAATATGGATCTTTTCCTGAGGAAATTTGGTACCATAAAGATTAATGCTACTTTCTATGGTTTGAGCTTTGGCAGCAGGAGAAAATAACAGGGTTATGATGAGGCAATAATAAAAAGATAATGTTTTAGGGTACATAATACCTGAATTTATCAATAAAATTATAACAAATAATCAAATATTATTTCTCAACACTTATCGGAAAAAAAGATCTCCTGAATAATTCAGGAGATCTTCTATATAATTTAAATAGCTACTAATAGTTTCTTAAAGCCATTTCCACTCTCCTGTTCTTGGCACGGCCTGCAGCTGTTTTGTTATCAGCAACTGGTTTGGTCTCACCATATCCTGCAGAAGATAAACGACCTTCAGCAATACCCTTGCTTACAAAATATGCTTTTACTGAAGCAGCTCTTTGCTCAGATAAAGTCTGGTTGTAATCATCTTTACCAACTTCGTCGGTATGACCATCAATCTGAACTTTATAAGTAGGATTGTCAGTTAATATCTTAACTACATCATTTAATTTAGGGAATGATTTGGCCAATAATTTAGAACTGCCTGTTACAAAGAAAATATTCTGAGCAGCAGTATTCACTTTCTTAATGATCTCTTCGCTGATCACCGGGCAACCAAAATTAGAAGCCGGTCCTTTTTCGTTGATACATTTATCTTCTTCATCATTTACACCATCACCATCAGTATCAGGAATAGGGCAACCTTGGTAACGGGCGATACCTGGAACAGTAGGGCATTTATCCAACTCGTCATTAATACCATCACCGTCAGTATCAGGAATAGGACAACCCTGGTAACGGGCTAAGCCTGCAACATCAGGGCATTTGTCTTCAGCATCTGTAATACCATCACCATCTCTGTCGGGGCAACCTTCTAAAGAAGCAAGACCTGCAACATCTGGACACCTGTCAAGTGAATCCAGTATACCATCACCATCCCTGTCTTTTGGAGGCTCAACAACGGGTATCGGAACTACAACTGGAGCAGGTTCTTTCTTTTTAATAGGGAAAACCACTCCTAAACTATGATAAAGATGGTAAGATGCATTCTCGGTAACCGGAACCCTGTACTGTGAATTCCACATTACAAATACCTCATCTACTATTTTGATCTGGGCACCAACACCAAATGGCATAAAGGCAGCGTAGTAGCCTCTGTATTTTGAAGCGCCAACACCAGCAGTAATAAATGGATTAAAACAGTAATTATCTGATAATAATTTCAGGTTAACTGTAGCAGCAGCTTCCAATAATAAACTCGGATTAAACCTTAATGGTTTACCGGTAATAGGATAATCTAAAAAACTGCCGGATAATATTCCTGCAAAGTCAAGGTTATTAGTTAATCCCTGCATATAGCTAATTGCTATGCCGGAGGTCATGTTGTTTGCTTTATGCCATTCTTTTGACCTGATAACGTTTGACAAACCAGCCGTGCGTAATGCCTGGGCTGTTTTAAAGTCATTCAAAAAAAAGTGAATGCCTAATGAAGGACTTTTTTTGTATTCACCCTGTGCAAGAGATGAACCGACCAGACCTAAGCCTATAAATACCAATAAGATTTTCTTCATAAGTGTTATTTTTCTAAATCGCAACAAAAATAGTCGCTTAGTTCCATATCATAAAATATTTTACCAACATAATTCCAACCGTTTAATTGCTGTATGTTCTTAAGTTATAGCAGAAAAAATTATTTGGGGATGCGTTTTTTATATACTACCTCTATTTTTACCCTGGTAACTCCCCTTGAAACATAACCAAGTTTTTGAGCCGCTGTTTTAGAAAGGTCAACAATACGTTTCATTTTGGGATGTAAACGGTCGTTAATTTTAACGATCACCCATTTGTTATTCCTTAAATTGGTAACCTTTATCCAGGTACCCAGCGGTAACACATTACAGGCACAGGTAAACTTTCTCTGATCAAATATCTCTCCACTGGCAGTTTTTCTTCCATTAAATTTATTGGCATAAAAACTTCCTAAACCATAAAAGATCCGGGTAATCTTTTTTGATTTTGTTTTGGTAGTAGTTGTTCTGTTTTGTGCATATGAACCCGTGGTATTAATTAAAAGTACTGCACTGATGATTACACAAAAAATAATTTTTATGTAGTGGTATTTCATAAAATGCAGCAGTTGGATCATAATTAAAGATAACACAAATTAGCAGTTTCACTATTTCACCTTTTAGCAAAATATTTTTCTATCAACAATCTGTCCTCCCCATATATGTCTTCATAAAATTTAATAATACCGTTCTTTCCTTCGCAGGAAAAATACCTGATATACAATGGTATTTGATTTTTTACAGTAACCTGGTGCCTTTCCTTTTTGGCGATCCAGGTTTTAATAGAATCGGCAGTATATCTTAAAGAATCTTTTTGTTTACTTAACAAACTGTCGTTACCTGCAATATAATAAGCCAGTTTTTCCCAGTCCTGCACCCGTACACAACCATGGCTCAATGCCCGTGAAGCATTTTTAAAAAGATAACGTTGGTTGGTATCATGTAAATAAACATCATAGGGATTATTGAAATTAAATTTAATTACGCCCAATGAATTATTATCGCCGCTACCCTGCATTACCTTATAAGGAATGCCTCTTGAATATTTACTCCAGTTAATCGAGTTGGGATCTACTTCTTCCCCTTTATTGTTTAATAGTTTTAAACCGATCCTGGAAAGGTAATTAGGGTTGTTCTTTAATTTAGGCAAGTATTGTTTTACGATGATACTGTTGGGCACCGTCCATGTAGGGTAGGTGATCATGTTTGATATTTTGGAAGTAAGCAGCGGTGTCCTGGTTTCAGGCTTACCACATATTACTTTTGATTCAAACAAAACCGTATCTGCATCTACCATCCACAAATAATAACCCGGTAGGTTTACCCAGATATATTTTTCGGGCATTTTTTCGGGCAGCTGTTTATACCTGTCTAAATTAATGGCAATACGCTTAAAATTTTCTACATCATTATTATTTAAAGCATTTATTAACTGCCTTCCGTATTTACCATCGGCAGTAAGTTTTTTAAACAGCTGGAACTTTTTTATTGCTGCTGATAAAGCAACAGAATCGGGCTGGGTTTTGCTGTATTCAATAAAATTACTTTCGAATAACCGTTTTTGCAGAAGCTGGATAAACTGAAGTGAGTCTGCAGCATTGCCTCTTTTAAAGGGATACTTTACCGGGGTATAAGCTGTTCGGTCCATACTATCTACAAACCTTTTAATCCCCTTTTTTAATTCCCAGTATTTGGTATGCTTAGGCTGAAGTGAATTCAACAGCCCTGTAAGATCTTTTTTCTCCAATAAACTATTTAGCGTGGCAATAAAGAATTTCTCTACCAAAACTGAATCTTTATTGAGTGATAAACTGTCTGCCTGCAATCTTCCCTGCTTAAGGTCTTTAATGATACGCATGAATCCATCAGTCAGTAAAAGGTCGGCCTTTGTCCATAAAATGGCATTCATACGTGTAGCTGAGTCAGCATCCAAAGAGTCTTTGATCTCTTTTAAATGCTGATAGTGATAATCATTGGGAAATAGGCCTTCATTTTCTGCCCCGGCAATAAAGTTAAACAGGGAATCTGTCAGCGGCAACCATGTTGTTGTATTACTCCAGATGGGTTTGTATTCAATACGGCTGTAAAATTCTTTAACTATATTTTGCAGACCAAGACGGGTACTGCTGTCGATCTTGCCCGAGTTGCCGCTTGCGTATTCTAATGCAGCCTGGATATCTTCAGCAACAGTTTCATTCATTTCCTTTGGATCAGTAATAATATCTGCCTCTTTTATTTTATCATCAGCATTACAGGATAAAATAAACAATAGTAAAAAACAGATAGTGAATTGACTGTATGAAGTTTTACAAATTTGCATACGGCGGGTTAAATATTTGTACCTTGATAATACATTTTCGCAGGAATAAATGAAGATCTATATGATTAACAAGATAACACTTCATTTTCGAAATAAGATCAATTTTTGTGTATTGATTTTATTGCTACACCTGTATTTAACAATCAAAAAACAATAAATAATATGCTAAAAGAAACATTAACTGAACTTTTTGAACGGGACCTCCAAAAACTAAAAACAGAAATTAATTTATATAAAGACGAAGACAATTTATGGATAATTAAAGAAGACATAAGTAACAGTGCCGGAAATTTATGCCTGCACCTGTTAGGAAACCTGAATCATTTTATTGGTGAGGCTTTAGGCAATTCTGGTTATGTAAGGCATAGAGATGATGAATTTAGTTTAAAGAACATTCCACGCCAGGACCTGTTAATTAATATAGATAATTGTATCCTCGTTTTAAAAAATACATTCACAAAATTAACGGAAGCCGATATGGTAAAGGATTTCCCCTTAGAGAAGCATGGCAGCATTGTAAGCAATACGCACATGCTGCTGCATTTGTTTGGCCATCTAAATTACCATTTAGGGCAGATTAATTATCACAGGCGCTTGCTCGATTAAGAAATGATACGGGGGATATTTTGCTCCATGCACATCATATCTGCAATTACCAGGGCTGTTACAGCTTCCAGTATTACCGGAACACGTAAGGCAATGCAAAGATCATGACGGCCTTTTACAGAAAAAGCTTCTACATTGCCTGTTTCTGTATTTAAGGTTTGTTGCTCAATAGGTGTAGATGAAGTGGGTTTAATAGCGATACGGAAAACCAGTTCATTACCATTTGTTATACCACCCACAATACCCCCGGCATTATTGGTAAAAGTTTTTCCTGCTGCGTTTTCAATACCATCATTATGCCTACTACCAAACATTTTTGCGGCAGCAAAACCTGTCCCGAATTCAATACCCCTTACCGCAGGGATGGCAAACACAGCATGGCTCAGCAATGATTCGGCTGAATCAAAAAACGGTTCACCCAAACCAACCGGCAAGCCACTTACCTTGCACTCAACAATACCTCCAATACTGTCTTTTGCATCAATCGCTTTTTGTAAACCTTTTTCGGGGTCTTTCTCTCCTCCTATTTCTAATATTGAAGCATTGATATCAATGCCAGTAAGTAATTTTTTTGCAATTACTCCTGCTGCAACCCCGCAAACGGTAAGCCTGCCGCTGAAATGCCCACTGCCCCTGTAATCCTCATAACTCCCAAATTTTTTAGATGCTACAAAATCGGCATGCCCAGGCCTTGGCACAGCCCGTTGTTTTTCATAATCGGCACTACGGGTATTATTGTTCTCAAATAAAATGGTAATGGGAGCACCGGTTGTTTTACCATTAAACAAACCTGTCTTTATTTGTGGTATATCATCTTCTTTCCGGGGTGTGGTACCCTTAGCGCCGGGTTTTCTTCTCTCAATGTCTTTAGCAAAATCATCAACCGATAATGGCAAGCCAGCGGGACAGCCATCAATAGTTAAGCCTACACACTCACCATGTGATTCACCAAAAATATGTACCCTGAATATGCGGCCGAAACTGTTCACGTTAATTGGTTTATTGGTTGATCGGTTATTTGTTATCCGTTAATTGTTATCCGTTAATTGATATGCACTGTTCTCATAACTAGGAACTTTGAACTATTAACCATTAACTGCCTCTAAAGATACATCAGCATTAAGCAATTTCAAATCTTCATAAAAAAACGGATAGGATTTATTAACTGCTTCTGCATTTTCAATGTTCGTTTCTCCGCTGGCTTTTAAAGCTGCCACTGCACAGGCCATGGCAATGCGATGATCATGATGTGAGTATACTCTTGCGCCGTTTATTCCTTCACCGCCGTTTATGATCATCAGGTCATCCTGCAATTTTATGGTCACACCCATTTTTCCAAATTCTTCCTGCAGGCTAAGTGCACGGTTACTTTCTTTATGCGTTAAGCGGCTTACACCTTCAATAACGGTTGTTCCTTTACAATAAGCTGCCAGTGCAACAAGCGGCGGAAAAAGATCGGGGCAATCAGTAGCATTAAAATGAAAAGCTTTTCCATTATTTCCAAATGCCGTATTGATTACAACCTGTTTTTCTTCTATAGAAATACTTGCACCGCTATCCATCAATGCCTGTAGTATGGCTTTATCTGCCTGGGCTGAGTATACATCCAATCCCTTAACAGTTATCCCTCCTGCAATTGCCCCGGCAACCAATAAAAATGCTGCACCACTCCAGTCACCCTCCACGGTGTAAGTCCTGAGTCCCGAAATCATCGGGATAGACTGCGTTGAAGGAATATTATGTAAGTCTTGAGTCCCGAAATTATCGGGATAAACTTCGTCGAAAGACGGATTAATAAGGAACTTTTCATAATGATCATTTTCAACATTATAGCCAAACTGTTTCATCATCTGCAATGTGAGATCAATGTATGGTTTGCTTTTTAAATTTTGTACGCTAATAATTACAGGTTTGGTTGCTGCTTTTGCAAATGCTATTAACAGGCCTGTTAAAAATTGAGAACTCAACGATCCATCAATGCTGATATCCGTGGGTATTAAGGGACCCTTTATCTTTAATGGCAGGTAACCGTTATTGGATTGAATTGAAACCCCGAGTTGAGGAAATACCTCATCAAAGAAATGCATGGGACGGGACAATAAACTTCCGCCGCCAGTGATGGTTATTTCTTTAGCAGATAAGGCAGCAATGGGTGCAAACATCCTTATCCCCAAACCACTTTCATCACAATTAATCTCATTATAAATATTTGCTGCATCTCCATTCTTAATGCTTAACTCATCATTCTTAATTTCAATTACTGCTCCTAACTTTCTAATGATCTCCAATGCTGCTTTATCATCATTACTTTTACCCGGGTTGATCAGTACCGTTTCCCCTTCAGCCAGCAAAGCCAGTGCACAGGCCCTTTGCATGCTGCTTTTAGATGCAGGCGCAACTACGGTTCCGGCAATAACAGATGGCTGGATGGTTACGGTCACTATATTATTTCTTTAAAGTGTTTTTCAAGAAGATCTAAGCTGATGAATTTTATTTCAGCTTCGCCAATATTTTTTAAAAGGATGAAATGGATGCCTTCATCTTTTCGCTTTTTATCCATTTTTAAAATTTCAAAAACTTTTTCATGAACTGTCTCTATATCTACCGGCAAATGATACTGGTTAAGCAGTTTTACAATTTTAGCGGCATCTGCAAAATGAAAGCCGTTTAGTTTTTCTGATAAGTTACAGGCTGCAACCATACCTATACTTACGGCATGGCCATGTGGAATTGCATGCAGGTTCTCTATTGCATGCCCAATGGTATGGCCAAAATTCAATAACTTTCTTTCCCCGGTTTCAAATTCGTCATTGGTTACGATGCTGCTCTTGATGGTTACATTTTTTTCTATAAGCTCAGCAACTAAAGTTTTATCGGCCTGGTAATCGTGCAAAGAATATTTTTCAAGTACGGCAAACAACAACTTATCTTTTATGCAGGCATGTTTTATAATTTCGGCAAAGCCATTTACCCATTCTTTAACCGGCAGGGTTTCTAAAAAACTGTAATCGTAAAAAATAAATTCGGGTTGAAGGATAGTACCTACCATGTTTTTATAAACACCTACATCAATACCGTTCTTGCCGCCAACAGCCGCATCCACCATGGCTAAGATAGAAGTGGGTACAAGGCCGAATTTTATTCCTCTCATATAAACTGCGGCCACGTAACCTGTAATATCAGTAACTACTCCGCCGCCTACGCCAACTAAGAAAGTACTTTTTTGGGCCCCCAGTTTTATTAATTCATTGATGATATGATCAACCGATGCCTGGTTCTTGAACTCTTCGCCGGCCGGGATCTGTACCACCGGATAAGCAGATAGCTTTGCATGATGATGATCATAAATATTTTCATCGGTAATAATGATGATGCCTGCATCGCCGGTTGATGCTGCTAAGTCCGCAAAGTCTGCATCAAAATAACAGCTTACCGTTCTTTCAGAAAATTTATATTCAGTTTTATGCATACCGTTATTTCTCTTAAGCGTTCATTACTTTATTCTGGTGATGTATACTTTCCAAATGGACTGCATCAAAATATTTTGTTATAAACTCTTTGGTAAGCCCAAGAGAATCTCCTTTTTTGAAAGCTCTCTCTAAAATATCATTCCAGCGATTAGTTTGTAAAATAGTGATATTATTATTCTTCTTGTACTCTCCTATCTTATCAGATAACTTCATCCTTTGCCCCAACAGGGTAAGCAATTCATCATCTACCTGATTTATCTGTTCACGTAAAGTTGTTAATGCAGTAATGAATTCCTGTTCAGTAGTGCTTTCATGCCGCCATACCAATTCATCCAGCAGTTCAACCAGTCTTTCGGGAGTAACCTGTTGCTTGGCATCGCTCCAGGCATTATCGGGATCAATATGACTTTCCAGCATGAGGCCATCAAAATCCAGGTCAATACTTTTTTGTGCTACAGATTGTAATAAAGCCCTGTTACCACAAATATGAGATGGATCGCAGATCAGTGGTATACCGGGGTAGCGGCGTTTCATTTCAATTGGCAGGTGCCACATGGGTGCATTCCTGAATTCTGTATTACCATAAGATGAAAATCCCCGATGGATCATGCCCACCTGTTTAAGGCCAACTTTCTGCAGCCGCTCAATGCCTCCGCTCCACAATTCCAGATCGGGATTGATAGGATTTTTTATGAGCACAGGAATATCAACTCCACGCAGTGCATCTGCCACTTCCTGTACACTGAAAGGATTCACCGTTGTTCTTGCCCCGATCCATAACATATCAACCTCAAACTGTAATGCTTCCTCAACGTGTTTGGCTGTTGCAACTTCTACTGTTGTTGGCAAGCCTGTAAGCTTTTTTGCCTGCAACAACCAGGGTAATGCAGTAATACCATTCCCTTCAAACATACCCGGCTTGGTACGGGGCTTCCAGATGCCGGCACGCAATACATCTACCTTACCCGTTTTGGCAAGGCGGGTTGCTGTTTGCAGCATCTGCTCCTCTGTTTCTGCACTACAAGGTCCGCTTATAATAAGTGGTCTTTGGTTCCATTTTTCCTGCATGATTTCTTTCATTGATTGTAATTGTGGTTGCATTGCAAATTTAATTTTATGCAGGCAGCATTAATAATATTATTTAACATGGTCAGACGAGGCGTCAGACCAGTTCTCAAAACTCATTTTAAATTTTTTCTCTCCTTTTCCATGTACACCCACTTCAATCCAGCCCTGCATACTGTAAAATTTTTCGGCCCTGCTGACTGGATCTGTACCTAACCATATGTTTTCTCTGGTTTGAACAAAATACCAATCCATCATGATCCGGTGCAATTGCTTACCAATACCATTCGCTTCAAAATCAGGATGTACAAAAAGCGCCCACACATTCTTATCTACTAAATCAACAATGGCAAATCCTACAATGACTTCATCAATTTCGCAAACCCAGCCTTTACCACGATTGGTTATATAATCTTCCACATCCTTATCTGGCACCAGTGCCGGATCTGATAACCTGTTCTCTTTAACTGCATTTCTCACAAACTGTATTTGTGTTATATCGCTTAAAGTTGCTTCTCTAAAAACCATTGTAAAAAAATTTGAAGCCTCACAAAGTCCCCCTTCGGGGGATTAGGGGGGCCTATTTTAATATGCGCTTTATTTTATTTGCATTTTCGATCAGTTCCTGTAAATAAGAAAAGTTATCCTTTTCGAGGCAGCTTTTGATCTTTTTTAGCTGGGCAATATGTTCATTCAAAACATCCAGCACATTTTCTTTATTCTGCATAAAAATAGGTACCCACATAGCCGGGTTACTTTTAGCCAACCGTACCGTACTTTCAAAACCGCCGCTGGCAAGTTCAAAAATAGTATCTTCTTCCTTTTCTTTTTCCAGTACGGTTAATGATAAAGCATAAGAAGCGATATGTGATATATGGCTTACATAGGCTGCATGCATATCATGCACCTGAGCATCCATATATACCAACTGCATACCTATTTTGGCATATAAACTTTCCACCAGCAACATTGCATCCTCATCAGATCTGCTTTTTTCACAGATCACTGCTACCCTTCCTTTAAATGCATCGGTTACAACAGATTCAGGACCATCTTTTTCAGTTCCCCACATGGGGTGGGTTGCCACGAACCTACCACGTTTACTGTTACCGGCTACTGAATCACAAATGATAGCCTTGGTAGAGCCTACATCCATTAATACCTGTTTATCTAATTTGCCCAACAAATCAGGCAATATTTGTAAGGTCGCATCAACCGGTATTGCAATGATCACCAGTTCACTTTGCTTTAACGCTTCCTGTAAGGGCATTGTTTCATCTATCCAACCAAGTTGAAGAGCAGTTGCTATATGCTGCACATTATTATCTACCCCTATTATTTTTTGGGCAAATCCTGTTTCTCTCAGTCGGTTTGCCATGGAGCATCCAATAAGCCCGGTACCAATTATTGTTACTGTCATAATAAAAATTAAAAATCCCCCGGTTTTTACCGGGGGATAATTTATGTTAATGCGTTTTTACAGGTGTTGTTAACAAAAATATACCGGCCGGCTATTGTAATAGCTATAATAATATTGCCAAGTATTTTGATTGTTATTATTCATTTGTAAAACAAAAGTAAGGTACTGGATTGAAAGTACCATAAAAAAATACCCCTCTTATTTGTAAGAGGGGCACTTCGATTGTTTGTCTAAAGAAAAATCTTCAGTCGGTCAATTACTTCTTGATAGTATCAGTAGTAACTGTAGTTTTAACAGTGCTGTCAGTGATAACCATTGCTGTATCTGCAGTAGCAGGAGTTACTACAGTTGTAGTGTCGCTGGTTGTTGTTTCGTCAACTTTTTTGTCGCCATCGTTACAAGCTGCAAAAGTTACAGAAACGATTGCTAAAGCCAAGATTACTTTTTTCATTTTGTGTTTTGTTTAATTTTTAAAAATTATAATTTGATATTTATACCCGAAATGAGAAAAGGTAACCCAAGTTTTTTAAAAAGTTTATTTTAGCGTTTTTTTTGGGTTACTATTCATATTTAATCGTATTAATATTAAGTAAGTGAGCAATTTTGAGCAGGAAAGGCATCTGTTAGAAGGTATAGCTTTAAATGACAGGGCTGTTATTGAGGGTATTTATAGAGATAACTACCCTATGATTCAGTCTTTTATACTTAATAACAACGGAAACAGTGATGAAGCAAGGGATATTTTTCAGGAGGCCATGATCGTAATTTATGAAAAGGCTATTTCGGGGAGTTTTGAGCTGAATTGCCTCTTAAAAACCTTTTTATACTCGGTTTGCAGGCGGCTCTGGCTCAAAAGATTGCAACAATTACAGCGCTACGGGAGTCTTATTGAAAATATTGATGAAACCGTTGTTGTAGATGAAGACCTGGAGTTACATGAAAAGCACAATACCGATTTTATACTTATGGAAAACGCCATGACTAAAATTGGAGAGCCTTGTAAAAGTTTATTAGATGCATATTATATTCAGAAAAAAAATATGCAGGAAATAGCATCAGATTTTGGATACACCAATGCTGATAATGCCAAGACACAGAAGTACAAGTGCCTGATGAGATTGAAAAAGCTGTTTTTTGCACAATATAAAAACGGGAATTAAAATGGATGAAATTTTACTGATAGAAACTGTTGAACGCTACCTTAAAGGCGAAATGTCGGCCAAGGAAAAAGGATTCTTTGAAGAGATCCGTAAAAACAATCCCTCGGTAGACCAGATGGTGGTTGAGCATACCTTTTTATTGAATGAACTGGATAAGCAGGCAAATATTAAAGCTTATAAGCATTCTTTATACGAGGTTGAGAATAAACTGGCCGAAGAAGGCATTATCAGCAAAAAAGAATTAACCGGTAAAGCAAAAGTTGTATTCCTGTGGAAGAGATACAAACGTAGTATTGCAGTAGCAGCTTCTATCGCCGGAATAGTTTCCATTGTTACTACAGGCATCATAAGCAGTTATAATAATAAAATTGAGAAAAGTGATATTACCGATTTAATGGCCAAGGTTAAAAAAACAGAAAAAGAAGTTGCTGCTATCAAAGGTTCCATTAACGCAAACTCCACAATTCCAAAAAATCCCAGCCCCGATTACAGGGCCTCAGGTTTCTTAATTGATGGTAAAGGATATATTGTTACCAATGCCCACGTGGTAAACCGGTTAAAGACCATTTATGTTGAAAATAACAAAGGCCAATACTTTACTGCACAGGCAGTTTATACAGATAACAATACAGACCTGGCTATTTTAAAGATAACCGATACAGCTTATAAAGTCATTTATAACCTACCCTACTCTATCAATAAAACCAATTCAAACCTGGGTGAACAGATATTTACATTAGGTTACCCCCGAAATGAAATTGTTTATGGTGAGGGTTATGTGAGCGCCAAATCAGGTAATGAAGGTGATTCTACTGCATACCAAGTTTCGGTATCGGTTAACCCCGGTAACAGCGGGGGGCCGGTATTAAATAAATATGGACAGATCATCGGTATCATTACCTCCAAAAATTTAACTGCCGATGGTGTTGTATTTGCTGCCAAATCAAAAAATATTTTTAAACTTATTGAAGCTGCCAAAAAAAGCGGCGATACATCAAACATCAAATTACCGACCAATACAGGATTAAGAGGACTAAACAGGGAACAACAGGTTGAAAAAATGGAAGAATTTGTATTTATGGTTGTAGGAAACTAATTACATTTTAAACTTAATAAAAAAATCTCCCGCCTGATGGCGGGAAATTTTTTTATATGATCAATTATTTCCAGATTTGTTTGTTAACTATTTCCAAAGCGATGGAGGATAAACCCCATCCGCTACCAGCATATCTACACTGGCTTTTACAACAGGCGCATCTTCTTTATAAGTTACCCCAAACCATTGGGATGATGTAGGTATCACACAGATATGTCCGCCCTGGTTATCCATAAAATCTTCTGCAATAATGGGTATAAAAAATTCTGCTTTTGTATTATGGTTGTTTTCCTGTACAAATTGTAAAAACAGTTTTTGTGTTGGTTCAAACATGGTTTGATGAAAGCACCAGAAATTCATAGATACACTTGATCCTGATGGAACACTGTTTTTACCTTCCTCATCTTCATAAACAATTGTATCATTTTCTTTATAGATCCTGGTTCTTTCCTTAATGCTTACTAAGTTTTGTTCCTCATCAACCTGGCAAACTCCGCGGCTTACAGTACCATGCTCACTCAATGTTTTGTCCAATTCATAACCAATAATTGCATATTCTTTTTCCGAACAGCGCTTATTTAAAAAATCAGCGGCTTTTTTAAAAGCATCTACCCCATAATAATCATCTGCGTTAATAACAGCAAAGGGTTCATTGATTTTTTCTTTTGCACATAATACCGCATGGCCTGTTCCCCATGGCTTGGTTCTGTCTGCAGGTACCAGCAGATCTCCCATGTACGAATCCATTTCCTGGTATACATATTCAGTTTTAATTTTCCCTTGTAGCTTGTGCTCAAAGCTGGTTTTAAAAGCATCTGCAAAATCTTTACGTATAACAAATACCACTTTACCAAAACCAGCCCTAATGGCATCATAAATAGAATAATCCATGATGGTTTCACCTGCAGGCCCAAAACCTTCTGTCTGTTTCATACTTCCGTACCTGCTGGCCATTCCTGCTGCTAAAATTAAAAGTGTGGGTTGCATGTAGAATTAAATTAAACTTTAAAATTATTTTATTGATTTTTGCTGTGCAAAAATAGTATAAACAGGTAAGTTTTGTCTCAAATGCTTTTTGATATTGCAAATGCAGGTATAGATGAATTGAATAACAACCTCTTTTTAGAAAAAGAAGTAAGGGTATCCGTATTAAGATTAGATAAGATACACCCGCTTGTATCAGGTAATAAAATATTTAAACTACATTATTTTTTAGAAGAAGCATTACGATCAACTCACAAAACACTAATCAGTTTTGGTGGGGCTTTTTCCAATCATCTTGCAGCCACAGCATATGCCAGCAGTGTTTTAAATATAAAATGCATAGGTATTGTACGTGGAGAAAAACCAACACATCTTTCACCTACGTTGCAGCAATGTGAGGATGATGGTATGATCCTGAAATATATTTCCAGGAATGATTATGATAAAAAAGATGATGTAGAATTTATAAACGGCCTTAAAATGAAATTTGGGGATAGTATCATCATACCTGAAGGTGGCTATCATCCCCTTGGTGCAAAAGGAGCTGCATTAATATATGAATTGATAAAAGATAAGGCTTATACAGATATTGCCTTTGCTACCGGCACAACAACAACTTTGGCTGGCATATTAATGGCTTCCAAACCAACACAAAATATAACCGGTATTCCTGTATTGAAAGGCATAACAGATACTGCAGAAAGATTGGTTGAATTAACTGGCTTGAACCAATTTGACAATTTACAGATCTTTACTGATTATCATTTTGGAGGTTATGCAAAAAGAACTGCCGAATTAATAGATTTTATGAATGATTGCTGGCTAAAGTACCACTTACCATTAGATTTTGTTTATACCGCAAAAATGCTTTATGGCATTACAGATCTTATCAAAAAAGACAGATTTAAAAAAGGAAGTAATATTATATGTTTACACACTGGTGGGTTGCAGGGAAATAATTCTTTACCTTTAAACCTATTATTATTTTGATCTTGATATACCCCATGCATAAGTTTTATATTTTTCTAGCTTTGATATTGGCCTGCTCAATGAGTAAGCTTTTGGCCCAGGATACCTTACCCCGTTTCACTTTAAAGAATACGAATGGCCAGATAAGTATTCTCTGGCAGAACAAATACCAGCAACAGGTTAAAGGTATCAGTGTTCAACGCTCTTACGACAGTGCTAAAAACTTTTCAAGTATTATTTCTGTTCTGAATCCCCAAAATACCATCAACGGCTACATTGATAAGAAGCCTCCTTTTGCTAAAATGTATTACCGCTTATTCATTGTATTTGATACCGGCGCTTACATCATCACAGCAGCAAAGCGGCCAGTAATAAATACCACTGTTGATTACACATCACTTATCAAAGAGATCAATACACTTTATGAGAAGAACAGTCAGCTGCAACAGGACAAACCGAATGGCACACAAAAGAATAATGGTAAGTCCGGCTCCAGTAAGACTCCAAAAACTCCAACCGGCAAACCCATCGCCGCAGATATTGTGAACGCTGTTATAACTTATCCAAGCAGGCGGGTATTCACACATGCTTATAAAGACAATAATATTGTGATAAACCTACCCTATATTAAAAAATTCCACTACAGCATTAAATTTTTTACAGAAGAATACGTACCCCTCTTTGAACTTAAGCATATAGTTGATGATTATATGATACTGGAGAAGGTAAATTTTCACCAATCAGGCTGGTACTTGTTTGAGATTTATAAGAACGATCGTTTACTGGAAGAAAATAAACTGTTCATTCCAAAAGATGAAATAAAGCATAATTAAAACTCATCCGTTTAATTCTGAATGAAATACCTTTTCAAAATTATTTTTTAGTTTGTTTTTTACTTCCTCAAAGTTTACTGCATAGCCCAACTCTTTTTGTATTGAAGTAACCTGTTTGTTCTCTATACCACAGGGAATGATATTATTGAAATAACCCAGGTCGGTATTAACATTAAGGGCAAAACCGTGCATGGTTATCCAGCGGCTGCAACGAACTCCTATAGCACATATTTTTCTTTCCTTGCCAGGTATATCCTCATCTATCCATACCCCGGTTTCACCTTTACTTCTTCCTCCTTTTAAACCATATTCTGCAATGGTTAAAATGATGAGTTCTTCCAGGTTTCGTAGGTATTTGCCAATATCGGTATAATATTTTTCAAGGTCCAGTATGGGGTACCCTACTACCTGTTGCAGTCCATGAAAAGTGATATCACCACCCCTGTTTGCATTAAAAAAAGCAATACCATTATCGGCCAGCTCTGCATCACTCATCAACACATTTTCCTTTTTGCCGCTTTTGCCCAGAGTATAAACAGGGGGATGCTCACAAAGCAGGAAGTAGTTAGTGGTGGTGAGTGGTGAGTCGTGAGTGGTGAGTGGTGAATGGTGAGTGACAAGTGGCGCATTCCGGAGATTTGTTTTAATTTTCACATTCTCCTGTAACAGCGATTCCTGGTAATCCCAGGCTGTTTTGTATTCAATAATTCCCAGGTCTTTAAATATCACTTTCTGCTTATCCACTGCAATGTTTTAATTTGCAAAGATAAATGAAAGCAGTTAGCAGTTAGCAGTTAGCAGTTAGCAGTTAGCAGTTAGCAGTTAGCAGTTAGCAGTTAGCAGTTAGCACTTAGCAGTTAGCACTTAGCACTTAGCAGTTAGCAGTTAGCAGTTAGCACTTAGCAGTTAGCACTTAGCACTTAGCACTTAGCAGTTAGCAGTTAGCAGTTAGCAGTTAGCAGTTTAGAATTTAGAATTATGAATTATGAATAAACAAATTGAGGATATTGATGATGAGCCATCAGAGTCGGAAGAGTTGTATGAGAAACTGACCATCGTTATTGATAAAGGTCAGGAGCCTCTCCGTATTGATAAATTTTTGATGAGCCGCATAGAAGGCGCCACCCGCAATAAAATTCAGCAGGGTATTGATAACGAAATGGTGCTGGTGAATGAAAAGCCTGTTAAAAATAATTATAAAGTAAAAGCCAATGACAGGATCGTTGTTTTTGACAACCGTTCACCCGAAAGTTCGGAGATCATTCCTGAAAATATAGCGCTTAATATTCAATACGAAGATGAAACATTATTAATCATCAATAAACCCACCGGCATGGTGGTTCACCCCGGCAGCGGAAACCCGAATGGTACATTGGTGAATGCTGTTGCTTATTACCTGAAACAGCAAAACCCCAATATAGATGAAACTGAATTGAGCAGGTTTGGACTTGTGCACCGCATTGATAAAAATACAAGTGGTTTACTGGTGATGGCTAAAACGCAAAAAGCGATGAGTGACCTTGCAAAACAATTCTTCAATCACACGGTACACCGCAGGTATATTGCCCTGGTTTGGGGCGATATGGAAAAAGAGGAAGGAACCATCATTGCACATGTAGGCAGGCACCAGCGATTCAGGAAATTATTTACGGCTTACCCTGATGGTGACCATGGCAAGGAAGCCATAACCCATTACAAAGTGCTGGAAAGATATAATTATGTAACCCTGATAGAATGCCGGTTGGAAACAGGCCGCACACACCAGATACGGGTGCATATGCAGCTGATAGGTCACCCGCTTTTTAATGATGATTTTTATGGCGGCGACAGGATCGTAAAAGGAACAGTGTTTACAAAGTACAAACAGTTTGTTGATAATTGTTTTGCACTATGCCAGCGACAGGCACTACATGCAAAAGAACTGGGCTTTATTCATCCCACAACATTACAGCCGGTACATTTTGAAAGTGAACTGCCGGAAGATATGAAGGCAGTTATTGAAAAGTGGAAAAATTATATTGGCCATAAGGAAGCATAGAACACTGTTAATGAACAGGAATCTCCACTCAATTAGAGGATTAACAGACTCGATCCTCTATTGGCATATTTTGTGATATTATAGTTACAAACGATAAGATCATGAAATATATAAACCTTGGCCTTCTATTTATTATGGTAACTGCATTCGCCGGCTCATGTACTACGTCAAAAGCACAGGAAAATGTTCCGACGGATATTAAAAGGATAGTCGAATCTAAAAATTTTGTTTTTAAAGCAGAAATAGCAAAGCCTCTACGTGGCGGCAACATGCAATTATCATCCGGATATGATATTATTATAACTCCGGCAAGTATCATTGCTTACCTTCCATTTTATGGCAGGGCACAAACTGTACCAATTGGGGCATCTGATGGTGGTATTAAATTCACCTCAACTAATTTTGATTATGCAGCTGAAGCGAACAGCAAAGGCTGGAAAATAACCATCAAGACAAATGACGTATCACATGTACGGCAATTATTTCTCACCATATATTCCAATGGCACTGCCAACCTCGACGTGATGAATATTAACCGCGATGATATCTCTTTCAGGGGCTACATTAAATAATATAATTCCAGTCGTGCTCATCACCGCTTGTGCCCAGCCTGATCTCTTCCAGTTTATGCTTTAATTTATACAACAGTTTACGATCATGATATTTGGGCAGCATAAAATCAATGCTGTTGATATTGATGGTTTTTATTGGAGCCACCACGGCTGCAGTACCTGCGCCGAATGCTTCGGTAATAGTTGCGGATTTAAATGCCTGTTCCAATTCTGTAACAGCAACGGGCCTTTCCTCCGTTTTATAACCAAGGTCTTTTGCAAGTGTTAATAAAGAATCTCTTGTAACGCCATCCAGTATTGAATCGGATAAAGGAGGTGTTACCAGTGTATCATTTATTACAAACATCACGTTCATCATCCCGCTCTCTTCTATATATTTATTCTCTTTGGCATCTGTCCACAATACCTGGTCGTAACCTTCAAGCCGGGCTTTTTGTGTTGGTAAAAAAGATGCACCGTAATTGCCGCCACATTTTGCAAAACCTGTTCCTCCCCTTGCGGCCCTGATGTATTGTGTTTCTACTTTTACTTTTATAGGATCGGCATATAAAGAAGGTACAGGATCGGTAAACACTACAAACCGGTATTCTTCCGATACTTTAACACCAAACCTGGCCTCGCTTGCAAAAATAAACGGCCGTATGTACAGTGCATTGCCGGGCTTAGCCGGAACCCATGCTTTGTCAAGCTCTACCAATTGTTTTAATCCTTCAATAAATATTTCTTTAGGTATCACAGCCATGCACATTCTTTGCAGTGACCTTACAAAACGGTCATAATGTTTTTCCATGCGGAAAATATTGATCCGCCCATCAATCATCCTGAAAGCTTTCATACCTTCAAAAACAGTTTGCCCGTAATGCAGCGCCAGCGCCGATGGGCTTAGCGAAAGGTTGGAGTAAGGAACAATATGCGGCTGTTTCCATTCTCCATGGGCATAATCACAAACCAACATATGGTCGGCGATATATTTACCAAATTCAAGCTGGTTAAAATCAACTTCGCTTATCCTGGAATTGGCTGTTTTACGTACGGGAATTTCTGTAATGAGTTCCATATGTTTTTTTTATTTAAGAATTGTAAACACAAAATTTGTCTAATTATTTTGAATAAAACAGATGCAGATTTAGTATTTTTGACTAGATCAGATTTATAAACTATGAAAAGAACATTCAATTCCGATGAGCACCTGTACATTCAGGTAGCAGATGGTTTGGAAAAAATGATAGCAGAAGAAGTGCTGCGTATCGGTGATAAGCTTCCTTCTGTAAGGCTGCTGAGCGATGAGTACGGGATCAGTATGGGCACTGCTTTTCAGGCATACTACCATCTTGAAGGGAGAGGCCTGATCGAATCCCGGCCAAAGTCGGGATACTATGTCAGGTTCAATCATCATCGTTTCCCCGAACTGCCTAACCAGGCAAAAACGGATACCTTATCACACGAGGTAACTGTAAAAGAAATGATCGCTTCGATATACACGGATATTGCCGCAGCCAATGTTACTAATTTTGCATTGGCTGTTCCGGATTCATCTTTATTACCCGCTGCCAAACTAAATAAGTCGGCTATTTATGCTTTACGCAATACAAAGAATAATTGCATAGATTATGAACTTACGCAAGGAAATCTTGAACTGAGAAAACAGATTGCAAAGCTTGCGTTTAACTGGGGTGCCCATATAAAAGCAGATGATATCATTATTACTTCGGGCTGTCTGGAAGCCATTAATATCTGTTTAAGGGCTGTAACGAACCCGGGCGATACCGTAGCAGTTGAAAGCCCTACTTATTTTGGTATTAACCAGGCCATTGAAAGCCTTGGATTAAAAGTAGTAGAGATCGCTACTGACCCTGTTACCGGTATTGACCTTGACCATTTACAAAAAGCGATAAAGAAATTTTCAGTTAAAGCCTGTGTATTTGTTCCCAGTTTTAATAACCCATTAGGCAGCTGCATGAGCGATGAGAACAAAAAGAAACTGGTAGAGCTTATTACAAAGAGTAATATTCCTTTAATAGAAGATGATATTTATGGTGACCTGTATTTTGGAAAGTCGAGGCCAAAGACCTGTAAATATTATGATACCAAAGGCATGGTGGTGTATTGTTCTTCTTTTTCCAAATCACTTACGCCAGGTTACCGCATAGGCTGGATGATACCGGGAAAATTCCTGAACCCTGTTAAGCAGCACAAAAGAATTCATAACATCAGCAGCCCAACCCTTACCCAGGCCGCTATTGCACATTACTTAAAACATGGTCGCTACGAATTTCATTTAAAACAACTCCGAAAATCCTTGCACACACAGAGTTTAAGGTATGTGCAGGCTATTATTAAATATTTTCCGGCTGATACAAAAGTTTCCCGTCCGCACGGTGGCTTTATCCTCTGGCTTGAACTGAATAAAAAAGTAAACGCTTTTAAACTTCGTACCGAAGCTATGAAACATCATATCTCCATAGTGCCCGGTAATATATTCTCCGCAGGCAATAATTACGCAAACTGCATCCGTATCAGTTTTGGAAAACCCTGGAATGATGATACGGATTATGGATTAATGATGTTGGGGAAGATCATTAAGAAGATGATATCATAAAAGGTGCTGCCACGCAAAGCATGGTCAAGGAGCAACTACATCGGAGAAAAATGGATACTAGAATTATAATTTAAATTATTCAGTATAATTTAAATTCCTGCCGGTATTATTTTCCTGTAATTCCATTTTCATAATTGCATATTGCCTTTGATAAGTTAAAGCCTGAGCCTGGTTCCCCAATGCAGCATAGGCTTTTGATACCACATCATAACTTACAAGCTGGTATTTATCAAGCTTTATAGCATTTAAAGCAAACTCAATTGCCTTATTGTAATTCCCAACTGTATAATAATAAATTGCCAGATTTTGAGATGATTTTGGAAAGTTAGGTTCTGCATCATAACATCTTTTAAAATAATAATAGGTAGAATCATATTTTTTTTCTTCCAGGAAAACAGTTCCCAGATTATTCAGCGTACTGCGATGATTGGGGAAGTATTTAAGTGTATTGTGGTAACTTTCGTAAGCTTTTGCTTTCTCTCCCAGGCCGGCATAAGCCAGGCTGATGATATGCAATGCAGCCTGGTTATTAGGAAGAATGGCAAGCGCTTCTTTTGAATATAAAACGGCATCAGAAAAATAGCTTTTCTTTTGTTGCTGATTTGTTTCTCTTTGCCCCTGTTTATAATATTCGTTACCTAAATTACTATTTGTTCTGCTGCTATTTGGAGCATGCTTTACACCTGCTTCATAAATAGCAATATTTGATTTCCAGTCACTGCTTCTGGCCATGGTTAAACCGGTAAAAACAACAATCACTATCCCAAAAATCCAGTTGAACTTTTTGATGTTTGCACCCGTATAATTTAAGATATCAACTTTTAATAAGTAAGCCAATCCAAAAATTACAGCTATTATCAAACCCAGTGAAGGAAAAAATAAAAACCTTTCCGCAACGGTAGAGCCGCTTAAAAAAAACAGGTTGGCCGTTGGAACAAGCATAAAAAGAAAAAAGAGGATACCAAAAGAAATAACAGGCAATTTTTTTATTTTGATGATGGCAAAAACAAATATACCGGCATATAATAAGAGGGATAGCCATGGAGTAAATGAATTCCAGTTAACTATCGGCACCTGGTTGTAAGAATAGTCCCATGATAAAGGCCAGGGAACAAAAAACAAACGCAGGTAATGAAAAAGTATTTCCATTTTGGTTGCAGTAAGCTCTGCAAAGCCTTTTGCACCATAAAGCACATTTTCCAGGATGGTATTCTTGTAATTCTGAACCTGGCCATTTAGGACCAGGTACCTTGCAAAAAGAAAGAAAATGCCCATAATAAAATATGGCACAGCATAAACCAATGCTCTTTTTATGGATTGTGATAATAGTAAAATAAATGCCAGCGGGAATATTATTATCATCGCAAAAGCACCTTCTTTAGAAAAAACCGCCAGGCCAAAAAAGAGTATACTGAGCAAACTCAATTTAACAGAAAATCTATCCCCTTTTATTAAACTGGTAGCATACGAAAGTGCCAATAATGAAAACAAAACGCTCAGCAATTCATCCTGGCTTTTTACACTGGCCACAACTTCGGTGTGTATGGGATGAACAGCAAAAAGCAAAACGATCATTCCACAAAAAACCGGGTTTACAGCAGGCAATAATTTCAATAACAGGTTAAAAAGCACTACTATCAGCAGGGCATACAAAATTATATTTACCAGGTGAGCCTTGGCAGGGTCATTATTAAAAAGTTGTTTTTGAATTGCAAATGAGCTGAGTGTAACAGGCCTGTATGGCTGTAAACCTTTCATTCCATTGTATTTTTCCAGGCTTCCATCACTGAAAATTTCCGGTATACCGGAAATCCCTTTTTGCACTGAACTATGCTTAAGATAAAACAGATTATCATCAATGGTAAATTCGTAGCTGGCAGAATTGCCATACATTACCAAAACAACCACAACCAATACGATCCTTATCCACAGGTTATTTACCTTTTGGGGCTTTTGTATAGATTTGGAATTTTGTTGGGATTTTTGCTTCGCTGCAGGGGGCTCATTTTCTACAATTGACCTACCAGGTTTTTTACTTTTTTTTCCCATTTATACAATTATTTGATTAGATAGTTTTGATATCGGTACTTTTCTCAACTAAATTAAATAAAAAACCTCAACTGCTGCTGCAAATCGTATTATAGAAATTATATTCATTGAAACAAAAAGGTCCTGCCGAAGCAGGGCCTGATTATTAAAGGATATTGATTAATTGCGGGAGTGTCCGCACTTTTCACTAAAACTGGAAATATATAAAAGAACTGCTGCTTTCCTGGCTCCATATCAGCAGCAACAATATAACCGACCATATTAAACCCAATAACCACCAGGACATTTTTTCGGTCACCGTTAAAACCCGTGTATTCCGCATCATCCAGTGAAAAGCAACAAGCAGTATGGTAATTACAGAAACCTTAACTACACTGAGCGTGGTAAGCAAGGGCATTGCATTGGGTACATTATAAAACATGGATGTTAACAATTGCCAGGCCGAACTGAAATCAGGCGCCCGGAAAAACACCCAGGTTACATTGATGAAAAAGAAAGTAATCATTGCCAGCATGAAATTGCGGAAGGTCTTGGCCTTAAATTCTTTTGGGATCGTACCCAATACACCTACTTCTGCTGAAGGTACTCCTGCAATGGGTATCATTACCGGTTTCTTACGAATGTCCTGAATAATTTTTTCTCCCCACAAATAAGCACCGTGCAATGCTCCCCAAACCACAAAGGTCCAGTTGGCGCCATGCCACAGGCCGCCGAGCAGCATGGTGATCATTAAGTTTATATAGGTTTTAAATTTTCCGTTACGGTTTCCGCCAAGCGGAATGTATAAATAATCCCGTAACCACGATGATAAAGTGATATGCCATCTTCGCCAAAAATCTGAAAAACCAATAGCGGCATATGGGTATAAAAAATTATCCGGTAAAGAAAATCCAAGACACATGGCAATACCTATTGCACAGGTGGAATATCCTCCAAAATCAAAAAATATCTGTCCGCTAAAAGCAAGCACACCCGTCCAAGCATCCAATGTTGGTAAGTGATCTTTTGCACCAAATACTGCATCTGCTGCAGGAGCTAAAAAACTATCAGCTAACACAACTTTCATAAAAAGGCCAAGGGTTAATAACATCAACCCCTGCATCATTTTTTTTGTATCAGCCACATGCGGTGTTTTAAACTGCGGTATTAACTGATTGGGACGAACAATAGGTCCAGCTACTAATTGTGGTAAAAAAGTAACGAACAATGAAAAATCGAGCAATGACTTTTCCGGTTCACTTTTCCTTTTATACATATCTAAAGTGTAGGATAATGTTTGAAATGTATAAAAGGAAATACCCACCGGCAAAATAATATCAGGTGTAGCCGGGTGAAAATCGATACCAGCCGCAGAAGCAAGTGCTACAAAGTTTTGTAATAAAAATCCCCCATACTTAAAGTAACCCAGCATACCCAGATTGCCAATAAGACTCAGGGCCAGCAGCAGTTTTCTTCTGGTTTTATTCTCTTCAACATACAATTTTTTGCCAACTATATAATCTATTAGGGTTGATATCCATAACAGTATAATAAAAGGTGGGTTCCAGGCCGCATAAAAAATATAACTGGCAAGCAATAAATTTATTTTTTTCGTCTTCCACGAAAAAGGCATGTTATGCAGGATAAGCATAACAATAAAAAAAGCGATAAAGGTGTAGGAATTGAAAACCATAATTACTAGTCTTTAGAGTTAATATTATTTAATGCAGTATTTTGTTTATGAAGGAACCATCCTTTTTGTTCTAATATTTTTGCAAGCGATTTTGTAAATGTTGCTGCATCCTGTGGTGTTAAATGTGACCATTCAGGACAGGTAAAAACAGTCATCACCGGATAATCCGAAAAATGGATACCGGGCGTATTGGTATATACCAACAATTCATCCCAATATGCAGCCCGTGGATAAGCTTTCTGTTCTGCCTCATACATTTCTCCGCTTGATGGCGGGCGGATAAGTAAAACCTGCCCACCCCTGGCTTTTATCTTATCAATATTGTTTTTTAAATCAGCAAAAATATTTTTTAAAGTATCTCCGCTTATGCCGGGTGCAGTACTCAACAATCCAAATTGTCGCCAGTAATTCTTCATGCCAATTTGCCTGCCTGTATCGGAAAGAAATTTTTCAGACATTACATTCTGCCGGTTAAACAATGTAGGTTCAAAACCAACCGGAAAATTTACATCAGGCCTTACACCAGTCCTGTTTGAAAAAGGCGAATGACTTAATATGGCATTTAATGAAAACAGTTTGGTATCCAGCAAAACTAATTTAGATTCCAACAAATGATTGATATGAAAACTTGCCCATTGGGCTGGTGTTAGCTTTTTATAATAATCAACACTTTTTTCTGCATTAGCCTGGTCGCCGGGGTCACGTGAATAAATTACCATTTCGGTAATATCAATAATTAATTTACCGGCAAATTTTTCATCATTAGCAAGGTCTTTCAAAATCAGCTGTGGGGATGTACCAACCAGGGCAAGCTGTACAGCTTCTTCGCCGGTGATGCTTTCCCAGGTTTCAATATCCAGATCAAATTTTATACGGGAGGCACCAATAAAAAAGGTAGCATTGGGCTGTGCACTATAAATTTGTGATCTTTTATTTGCCCATAACGGGGCATCATCATTATAAGAAATTCCTACAGCGTGCGATCTCAGGAATAACTCCCAGCTGCATAGGATGATCAATGATAGCACAATGGCTAATATTCCTGCTTTTTTGTAATGTGCTAATTCCATTTAAAAAGAAGTTTGTTTATTGGGAAAAACCCAGCCCTTTTCCTGCAGAATATTTATAAAATTTTTGGTAAACACAATTGCATCGGCCCGGCTTAAATGCGAAAATTCGGGGCAGATAAAATCGGCAATGGGCGGGTAGTCTTTAAAATGAATACCGGGGCAATTGGTTACAGCAAGTACCCTGTCCCAGTATTTTTCTCTTGGGAAAGCCTTGCTTTCACCCATCGAATAATAAGGGCCGCTGGATGGGGTGCGTACAAACAATACTTCTCCGCCTCTTGCTTTTATTTTATCTACAGCGAGTTTTACCCTGTTGAGGATGCTATCAAGCTTTGCACCGCTTGCAGGTGGATCTTTGCTCATTTGCCTGAACACATCCCAAATGGCTTTTACTTTATTCTGTTCAACTGTATCAGCCGAAAATTTATCGGTCATATATTCCTGCCTGTTGAAATTTACCCTGCCAAAACCGGGTGGAAACCCTTTGAAATTATATACTCCTTGCCTATCTGGTATATCCAGCCTCTCTAACTGTGCATTCAGCGAGTGCCATTCTTTATCTAAAAAAACAAACTGTGATTCTAATAAGTGGTTAATATGAAAGCTTGCTGTTTGAGCAGGTGTACGCTCTTTAAAATACTTCATATTCTCCACGGGCCTGGTTACATTTTGTGGTGCCGAAGAAAAGAATAATCCTTCAGTTACATCCACAACCAGCCGGCCTTTAAAATGCTTGTCATTGGCAAGGTCTTCTAATAAAGGAATTGGGTTGCTGCCTACACAGGCTAATTGGATGGCATGGTTGCCGGTAATGCTTTCCCAGGTAGGAATGTCCAGGTCGAATTTGATACGGGAAGAACCGATAAAAACGGTTGCTTTATCGGCCGGCTCATAAACCATATCTCTTTTATGTGTCCACAAAGCGGGATCATCATAAAATGTGGTTTCAAAACCTTTATTACGCAGGTAAAATTCCCAGCTTACTACAGCAATAATAACCAATACTGCAGTTAATATCCCTGCTTTAACCAAAGAAGAAGTATTCATCTTACAATAAATTAATGAACAATAATAAAATAACGTATAGAAAATTGAAAGCGATGTTAGTTTGCACTGTACTGATCTGCCTTTTAATAAAGAAAAATCAATAGGTGGCTAAAGATATATTCTAGAATTTGTAATTCATAGCTTTTGAAGAAAAAAAAATATTTGCTATGCAGAAAAGAGAAGGTAGCTGTTTGGGTTGGACGAAACCGGCTGTGTTTAACCCAAGTTCTAAAACAGCATCCTGGCATTTATCAGCAACTGGTCGCCATCATCAGATAAGCCATAAGCAGCCATCAGTATAAATTTATTGAACGGCGTTATCAAAACGCCGCCGCCATATCCCATATGCCATTTGGTTGAACGCTCGCCCGGCTGCCAGACACGGCCGTTATCAAAGAATCCAAACACACCGGCTTTGCCATTAAAGATAATATTCCTGGTATCGGCTATCAGCCTCAGTTCATTATTATTATAAAAACTGGTCTTGCCGTAGAATCTTTCCCTGGCATAACCACGCAGGTTTTCATTACCACCCAGTTTATTCAGGTAATAGTAAGGTGCATTGCCGGTATTTGCAGCTCCCCCAATCCTGGAAGCAAAACTTAGCAACCTTCCCAAAGGCACATAAAAAGAGAAAGCCGACATGCCTTTAAAAAATGAGCCGTTCTTTTTATCAACACTCATTATATACCCGCCACTTAGTTCATAGTTAACACCTTTAGTGGGTAAGAGCTGGTTGTTCACATTACGGTATATATATCCTGCCGCAATGCCTGCAAATTGATTACTGGTAAATACCGGCAATGTGTTTAATTTATCGGAGATGTAATTACCACTGTCTAAATTGATATTTATATTATGATAAAAAACAGAAGCATCGAACTGGTGCACCTCTTTTATTTTTAAGTTTACTCCAATGCCGCCATAGAAGCGCCTGCTGAAAACATTATAATACCGGTTTGGAGCCCCATCACCTGTTGAATCTTTGGTTTCGTTACCCACACCAAAAAAATTCTCCGCAGCAACAATATCATACTTGCCTTTTAAAAGCAGGTCGAATTTGCCCAATGCATGCGGGTAAATGCCCAGGTAGTTCACATAAAATGTTCTTCTTAAAATGCCATAATTAACAGAGAGGTTGTGGGTAGGCTCATCAATATCTCTTTTCCAAACCTGCGGCCGGTAAACAAAATTCAGCCCCAGGTGGAGGCCGGGCCTGGTAAATATGGCAAGTATATCATCTTCCAACAGTTTGTATATAGAAGGGGTGACGATTATAAGGGGAGATATCTTTATCTTTTTTTGAAATACGGTATCATACTTGTCGCTTGATCCTTTATGAAATTTTATACTGCGGTTTCCTGTACCTGACATATCTATTACAGAATCCTTCCCCGTAAAACCGATCACCCTGATCTTAACGCCTGCAGCAGGTTGTCCTTTTATTTTATAAATATCACTACCCTTGAAACCATACAACCATATTTCTTTGGTTTCATTAGTGAATATGTTCCTGGAATAAAAAGGAGTCGTTGCCACAATCCCATCTTTATTTATTTTAAATACCTGTATACCTGTTTCGTTTCCCGATATGCTGTTTATCTCAAACAATTCTTCTTCATCGCTTCCATAAACAGCAATTTTTTTTGCAAGAAAGCTATAGTAGCTTGTAGCAAAATCCTGCAAACGGTCTCTTCTTGATTTTAAATGATTGGTAATTGTTAGCCTGCTTTGCTGTTGATAAAGCGGCGCAGGTAATTGCTGCATACTATATTCAATCACTGAATCTGTAACTGATCCCTGCAATTCCTTTGCAGCGGCCAACCATTGTTGTTTGGTTAACTGGTTTGCAAAATGAATATCCAAAGGATGGCCCGGCATATTAAATCCACCAATATCCTTAACCCTGCCGCTAAAAGATTCCAGGTGAGTGCCGCCTGCAATATTTGTGGCGATCCATGGCAGGAGGCCATCAAACTTTGTATATACCTGGTCACGGTCACGGGGAATAGGTTTATAAATTGTCCCGGTTTCAGTTTTAAAACTTGCCCAACGCCATTGATCAGTATGACGGCCCCAATCACCGATCATCATATCAAAAAGCCTGGCTTTACCAAAAGCAGCCTGGTCTACCTGGTGATCATTATCCTCGTACACATTGTCAAATAATTTTTCAGTGCCGATCACATTCTTTGAATTACCGAACCAGGGAGCGTCAAGTTGATCATCATCAGCTCTTTCCTCAAAAAGATATAATTGGTCTCCATGTGTATCATTAAATTGCTGCAAGGCTGTTTGCTTTGGCAAAAACACCAGTACCGGATTTGTGTGATAAATGCCTGCGGCCGATATCATGGGAGTTATAGTAACAGCAGCACCGGGATAACCGAGGGATGCCTGGTCTTTTGCCGCATTGCTTATAAATGTACCCTGGTAAATTTGCGCCAGGCCCTGGCCAAAATCTTTGTCAACACTTCTTAAAACATATTGCTTACCTGTTTTGCTTTGCAGTCTTAGTCCTTTTGTTTGCCTGCTGCCCGATTCTTTTAATATCTGCAAACCTCCATATGCCGAATCAATATAAAAATTATTAACCCTTATGGCAGTGGCCCACTCGGGTCTGTAATGCTTTCCAAAAATTGAATTATGAAAGGCTGATTTTGAATAATGTTTTCCGGGATAAACGACTGCAGTTCCTTTTATATTTGCCGAATCCTTTGCAATAACAGTTTGTGTGTAAGCTTTGGGTAATAAAGTAAACAGGAACAGGCAGGTAATTATACCTGCAGCCTTATTTTTCATATTAAAATTTGAATTACCCATATAAAGAAGAAATATTATTCTTTTAAAGCCAATTTGTATGCCATTTCAAAGGTTAAGGATGAACAACTCAATCCCATTCTCTTTTCCCTTTAATTCAATTATCCCTGCACTTTCTGCCTGGAATTCCTGTAAGCCGGTTGCATCCACAAAATCTTTGGTGGCAATAAATTTTTTATTCAGATCTGTAACCATGTTTTTTATCCTGGCCGTAACGTTCATAGCGTCGCCACTCATAGCAAGATCTTTTTTTACGATGCCTATCTCTCCTATCATCACTTCGCCTGTATGTATGCCTGCCCTGAAATCAGGTATCATGGAATATTCATGGCGGTAATAGTTAGTATTTTTCTGCAGCTCTTTTCTTACTTCCAGCAAAGCCTGTATGCTCCGTTTATAATTCTGCTCATTTGCCGGCCAGGATAACACTACTTCATCACCTACATACTGGTAAATATCGGCACCGAATTTTAAAACGGCTTTTGAAACATGGTAAATAAAATCCTTGATAAACAAAAAATACCTTTTATGCCCAAGTTGTTCTGCTATAGAAGTAGAATCCTTAAGATCAATGAACATGATTATCTTTCTTTCCTCACGGGGTTCTATATATTTACCGGCAAGGATATCCCTGAAAAGACCGGGTGAATATTTTTCAGTTATTTCAACGATAAGTTGTGTAATAATAAAGATCAATGTCCATGTACCCGAATTGTTGAGCAGGTAATAACTGCGGAAGAAATAATCCACGTATTCAGCATTGGTCCTTTCAAAAGAGTACCCATAAATAAGATAATAGATCCCGAAAAAAAGTATTGAGTATAATAATACCTGGATAATGAAAAGAATCAGTGTTTTTAAAATAAGCCCCATCCAAAGCGGCAGGTTCCTGAATTTTTTCTTAAAACGGATCACTATCAGGTAACCCATTAAAAGGCTGAATATAAAAATGACAAAAAACTGAACGAGTACGAGCCAGAAAGTAACAGGTATGAATGTATAATCCATACTCTTATCTATCCATATAAATATGCAAAACCGTATGGCATCAATTATTGTCCAGCATACCGCTATAAGCAATATCCACTTATACTGGTATTGCTTTAAAAAGGACAGATTTTTTAACCAGCCTTTAGCCGTCATGATATTTTTTGTTGTAAGTAATCATAAATGGCATTTTGAGAAATTAATTTTACAGAATCATTATCCGGCACTGCATAATGCAGGGCCTGTGTTTTATCAAGGCTTACCGCTTTAACATTATCATTCCATTGCAATTCAAAATAATCTTCCATTTCGTTCTGTAACTCAGGAGTTAGCACCGGAGTTGCAACTTCAATACGGTAAAATAAATTCCGTGTCATAAGATCAGCAGAGCCGATATAAGTTTTTTTATTGTCGCCCCCGCCAAAAATAAAAATTCTGCTATGTTCAAGGTAGCGGTCAACAATACGCTTAACTTCTATTTGCTCACTGTACTTTTTTCCAGGAATAAGACAACAGATACCTCTTATCATTAACTTTACCTTTACACCCGCCCTCGATGCTTTATATAGCAACTGTATTATCCCGTAATCTTCCAGGTTATTCATTTTCATTCTTATCAATGCCGGTTCTCCCTTCCTTGCAATTGATATCTGGTTCTTGATTGATTTTTCAAATTCACTTAACATATTTACCTGAGAAATAAGGATCTCTTTTGGTGTCAGATTCTTTAATTGATTTTTACAGTCTTTACCCTGGAGGCAACTGAATAAATTCTTCAGATCTTCTGTAATATCGGGGTTACTTGTTAATAAAGCATGATCAGTGTAAAGCCGTGCAGTTTTTTCATTAAAATTTCCGGTTCCGATAATCGCGTAAGCACTATCGTCTTTTTGCACCAGGGCAATTTTTGAATGCACTTTAAGGTTCTGGATATTATTAATGATAACGATTCCTGCACTCTTCATTCTTTTCGTCCACTTAATATTATTTTCCTCATCAAACCTTGCTTTCAACTCCATAAACACAACCACTTTTTTCCCATTTTTGGCTGCACTGATAAGTGCATTGGCAATATGAGATTCGGGTGCTATCCTGTACAGTGTTACATGTATGGATCTAACCTCAGGATCGATGGCTGCATGATTAAAAAAACACAGCATTGGATTAAAATTGTGGTAAGGGAAATGCAGCATCCTGTCTTTTTGCTTTACCAGGTCAAATAATTCGTTGTAGTGATTTATTTGTAAATAAGGCAAGGGCTGTTGCTGAGGATAATAAAATTCTTCGCCTGTTACCGGCAGGCTTATAAGGTCCTTTAAATTATGATAGCGCCCACCTTCAAACAGCTCTTCATCCTTAACCTTAAAAATAGATTTAAGATATAATTGAACAGAAGGAGGCATATCTTTTTCAATAAGTAAGCGACTTGGTTTACCTTGTTTTCTTTTCTCAATCTTTTTTTCAATTTCCTCAATAATATCATTACCCAAAACTTCTTCAAAAACCAGCTCCGCATCCCTGCTTATTTTAAAACTGGATATAGCGTTGATAGAAAAACCCGGGAACAGGTAATCCATATTTTCACGGATGATATCATCTATGAAAATGATATAGTTCTTCCCGTCAATTGCCGGTAACTTAAAAAACCTGCTTAAATTATCGGTAGGAATATTTACCACAACCTGTTTAAAAATATTTTTCGGGTCGTCGTGAATAGTTACAATAAAATAAGGTTGATCATTGACCGGTATGAAATTGGCAGTAAAATCCTTATTGATATAAATGGGCTGAATAAAAGAGAGGATATCGGTTAAAAAAATCTCTTTGATCGCCGGTTTATGTTGTTCGTTAAGGGGTTGGTTATAATACAGCATTATTCCTTTTTCTTCAAGAGCCGGCAACAGCTGCGCATTTAAGATATTCCCTAAAGATTGTAATTGCTTATCTACTATTGATTTTACTTCTTTAGCCAGGTATTTGTTGATAGGTGGTATTGTGCGTTTTCTAAGTTTACTGCTAAGCGAAGAGAGTGTGGTTACTGCCGGGAATCTTACCCTGAAGAACTCATCCAGGTTGGAAGAAAAAATAGCAAGGAATTTTATTCTTTCCATTAGCGGAACTTCAGGCATTGAAGCTTCCTGTAAAACCCTTTCATTAAAACCTAACCAGCTTATATCCCTGTTAAAGATCATGAGTATGTAAATTAAAAGGGGCTTCCCCCGTTGGTGATTATAGTGGGATTATCGGGTTTATGTGTGAGGATAGCAATTACAAATGCAACTACAGAAACAATAATTCCTACCATAAATAGATTATAAGCGATCCGTATTAATTTATATTTACGGCCTAGCACAACACCCAAAAAATAAATATCCTCAACAAGCGATCCGTACAGGTATTCGGCGTCACTTAACATGGTACCCATTGCCCACCTGTAGTCTTCCAGCGTTTGCCTGAAAAAATTACCGAAAAAAAGCAGGTTGGTTTTTTTATTCAATACATCTTCACGGCTGAAGCGGCCCTGGGTTACTTTTGGCCTTGTAGCCATAATAGACACAATTATTGTAGCTACAGAAAAACCCAGGAAAATAAACGTGGGTATGGCAAGATGAGCCTCTGTCTCTATCTTCCTCAGCAAAACAGAAAGGATCACAGAAATGATAATGGCATTTACACTTATCAGGATATTTGCCTTACTATCGGCCATATCACTCAACCTGAGATGATTCTCTGATGTGAGGCGTAAACTGGTTTGAATGCCTTTGGTTACAAAACTGCTTGGGCTGGTCATCTTTTTTTTGTCCTTATCCCACATATCTTTCAAAATAATATTATCACCTGGATGTTCAATCTTTGTTTTACTTATTCGCTTTTCAGTTTTTTTCATATTTTCTTCTTTGCCGCTGTCTAAAATTTCAATGCAATAGCTGGTAAAAAATCTATGTTGCTTAAGACATTCTAAAGTTTGGGTATCCCAATCGCCGATAGGAAGCCCCCTTATTTCATATTCTTTTTTTACCTGTTTATTTGTATCCTTGAATTCTTTAGTACCAAAATGGTAAGAATCTGCATCCCTTATTATTTGCTGCAATAATGATGAGGGTTGGTTGTTGCTAACAGTGGCCATGATAATATCAGCCACCTCATTTACAAAATCAGCCGATTCATGATGATTTTCCATAAATGCCTTCATCATCTCCACGCTTTTTTGTTCATGCTCAGCAGGAGTTGTATAGAGATGACCTACATCATGAAACCATGCTGCAACGCCAAGCTGGGCAATTTCTTTCTCTGATATTTCGTAATGAGCCGCAATTTCAAATGCGTGGGTTACCACATTTTGGGTATGAGCAAGGTTATGATAGGGAAATTGATTTTTCCCTGCAGTATTATAAGCCTCCGTCACATAATCTTCCGTTGCACTCATTAATTTTTTATACTGGTTCATAGTCATGTTTAAAAAGTTAGATTTAGATTGGTTCCCACTGACAAATTAAATAATTGCCCTTCGTTAGAAAAACCAACAGCACCTGAAATGATAACCATATTAAAGGGCACATAATATAAGCCACCTCCATATGCGGTATGCCATCTCCTGCTGTTTGCTCCATCATACCAAACCTTAGCTGCATCTGCAAATGTGAGTATACCAACCTGGCCTGGCAAAGAATATGATTTGCCCTGCAATATCCTTATCCTGAACTCCAGGCTGCCGAAGGCTGCAGACTGGCCTACAAACCTGTTCTTTCTGAAACCTCTTAAATTATTATCCGCACCAATGCCAATGCCCTGGAAGTATTCAAAATTATTATTGAAGATGTGTCCGCCTCCCATTTTTAAGATGGTAGTTAACCTGCTTTGGTCTTTAAGGGTTGCATAGATTGTCATATCACCTTCCAGTTTATTTACGGCAAGGCTTTTACCCTGTAGCGGGAACATGGATGAGAATTGTGCATTGATATCCACACCCCGTGTAGGAAACAACTCGTCATTCAGGTTATTAAACTTTGTTTTTATCAAACCGCCCAGGTATACTTTATTTTTATATACAGAAGCTGAGTCCAGGAACAGGGCAGAAGGTTTGCTGAGTACATAATTCTTATTATCGCCGTTCTTTATCCAGTAATAATAAAAAGAAGGGCCAAGACTGTAGGTAAATTTACTGGCAAGGTATTTTTTGAGCAGCACATCTGCCCTTGCTTCGCTATACCTTACCCTGTAATAGGTTATAGGTTTGGATTTATCTATGATAGTATTATTACCAAACCCAAAAAAGTTATCCAGTTTTGGGTTGGTGAAATTTGCCAATAACTCCAATGTGTTTTTGCGGAAAAAATTCACAAATTCGCCCGAGTAATTTATCTGGAATGCTTTTTTAGACACTGCAGTTAATACCGTAAGCAATTGGTTTGATGCGTATGGGGTTTTGCGGAAGCCATATTTTCTAACAGAGAAGCCACTGCCCACAAATAATCCATCATCTGCATTATATCCTAAGAAGATTCTTGGAAATCTTACCTGGTCATACTTGTAACCCTTCAGTTCATAATCGTTGGCTCTTACATCGGCATCAATCCTGTTCTTGGTAAGCCGGGTACCCTGCAGCACATTTTTTTCATTGATATTATCGTAAACTAAAGTTTTTATTGGGCTTCTTATTAAAAAACTATCTTCTCCGCTGCCACCCACCAGGCGTATCTTAATTTTATTACTTATGTTTGAATCTATCTTAAAAACATCATTGCCTCCAAAACCAAATATCAGGAGTTCCTTGGTTTCTTTTTTATCAAATATCCGGGTATACATTAAAAAGCTCGTATCCTTATTTTTATACGTGAATACATCAAGCTTAAGGCTGTCATTTACAGGATACAGATGAAAATATTCATTTTTGTTACTGCCCAGTATCTGTACTTTCTCAGCAAGAAAACGATAATACCTTTTTGATTCTTTCTGCATCTGGTCACGACGGGCAATAAGTTTATTGGTAATCTTTTCACCATCTATGGCATAAATTTCGGGCGGCATTTTTAACACCGCCTCTTTAATAACCTCATCAGGCAACGCTTCAACGAAATCCTTTGTTATGCCGGCCCAGGTGGTGGAATTCAGGTTATTCATAAAAAGCCGGTCAACATCTTTGGCTACAATATTCCACTGGCTGATATCTTTGATCTTTGTTTTAAATCCTTTGATGAAAGGCATGATCCTCCACGATACCATATCTGCCAATAAGCCATCAGCATTAAAAAAAGCCTGGTCACGGTCCCGTGGTTCAGGAAAATAAATTTTGCCTTTACCCGTATCATTTTCTATCCATTTAAACTGGTCAAAATGCCGGTCAAAATCACCGATCAGCATATCTAATAATCTTGCTTTTAATACCGCTTCCTGGTCAATTGTTTTTTCATTGTCTTCACGCATGTTATTAAATACCTTATAGCTGCTTTTAGAGTCTCTACCATCCAGTGTTCTTAACTCAAGCATAACTATTTTTTTTGCAAACAAGGGCCTGTAATAACCCAATGCCCGGTCATTAGGCACATAAAAAAATTCAGGTGGAGAATGCCTGATGCCTGCTGCCTTAGCTAATGTTGGTACTACTAATGGGGCATAAGGGTGTGATGCAGATATATGATCCTGTACAATACCACCTGCAAAATTTTCTTTGAAATTTTCAGGTATAGCTTCTTCGGGGTCTTTATCAATTGTTCTTAAGGCCCATTCACGGCCCTGCTTATCAATTAATTTTAATGACTTGGTTTGTTTACCACCGCCTATTCCTGTTATTTTAAACCCTCCTTTTTCTTTATTGATATCAAATACTTTAAACGCCACAGGTGTACTCCATTCCGTTCTGTAATTATTTCCATTCATCAGCCTTTTAAAGCCACTTACATTTTGATATTGTAAACTGGCTGGTGCAATAACCAGTTTATCGTAAGAGGGCACAGCAATGGTAGTATCTTCCATTTTTAATTTGGGCTGTTTAATAAAATCAGTTACAATATTATCGTAACCGGTAGTAACAGAATCTTTGTTGCTGACCTCGAAGAATTTTACCCGTACAAGCTTAGAATCGGAAACCTGTATCTCGGCAAAGCCTAATTTTTGAGCTACGTATTTAGCATCTCCGCCGGGTGATACTCTTTGTAATTTACTGCCTGCACCGCTGATGATCTGTATCAGTGTATCATTTTGTATTAACTGCAAATTATGTTCATGTCCATGTACCCTTATTACATGGGGATGATTATTCAATACTTTATTAATTTGGGATATCATGCTCTGATAAAGAGGATGCTTAATATCCTGCGGTGTACCAAAAACACTGCGGGCAATGGGATAGGCAGAGCCAAGAACCGGCAATGGTATATAAGCATTTTTATTCATTGCCGTGAAGGGGAAAATATGTTCTTTCCAGGTAAAATAACCACCATGCACACCATTACTTTTAAAAGGATGGTGGCAGGCAAATATCAGCAGCTTTTTATAGTTCTTATTTACAATATCTTCCAACTGTGCAATTACCTGTTCATTTGTTTTTTCGGGGCAATCACTTTCCACACCTGGCTTGGCATATTGGTGCAGCCACCACTGGCTGTCAAAAATAACCAGCACCACATTTTCACCCAGAGGTACTTCAACCGGCCCCGGGCAACCACCTTCGGGGTAAAATTTCACATTCCCCAGGCTAGCAAAATCAACATACAGCTGTTGCCTGATCACGGTTTCCTGCCCAAAAGCATTGCCATTGCTCCAGTCATGGTTACCAGGTATCATATACACTTTTGCATCTTTACCATTTGCTATCAATATTTGCGAATCAAGAGCCTCCTTCTGAACTAGGTAATCATCGTAATATTCATTTGGCAGGCCATAATCGTACAGGTTGTCGCCCAGGAAAATAACCGTTGTTTTTTTATCAAGGGCATATTGTTTTTTAATAGCGTCAATCACAGGTGACCTGCCATTTTTTAAAGACCCTGCATCACCAACAAGTATTATCCTGTTTTGTATAGTATCTTTTTGATCCTGTGCTGTAACACTAAAATTTACGAAGACAAAAAATAGCAATAAACTTAGTTTCATGTACTGTAACATTATTTATTATAATTAAACAACAATAAATTTGCCGAACCTACATCTGCAGCCTCGTTACTTATTATCAGTGTGCCATTATCAGAAAATGTTATTCCTTCCGGTTGTTTAAATAAGCCTGAGAGCCTGTGAAATGATTTTAAATTGTTGGTTCTATCAAAAACCAGTAACAATTTGTTTATAGCACTTATCAAATACATATCGCCCGTTAAGGGATGTATGGCAGCACCGGATGCCCGAAGATGAAATGACTTATCACCCATTTTGTCAAATACAGCACTCACATCAAGTATTTTAGCAGAATCTTCAAAAAGGTTAGTTTGGGGATCGAAGGTAAAAATGGTTACCTCCTTCTTTTTATCTTCGTCGCAATTTTTACAGAGTAGTTCAAGTTTATTTATTGATGGGTTATAAAATAAACTTTCAAATTCCATTTTACCATTATAAGGAAAAGGAACATCGTTGGCTGAAATAGTATCCTTGTCAAAAAAATTAACCACCGTCATAATGCCCCTGCTTTGTAAAATATAAAAGCTGCTGTCGTGCAAAACAATATCTTCAAAATCGGCTTTGGATGAAAATTTCCAATGCCTTATTTGTAAAGCAGGAAAAGGCGTTATCTTATATAACTGGCCCTTTTCATCACTTATAGCAAATACAGCTTTATCTTTTGCGTAGTACGATAAGCCCGAAATTTCATCAAGTTCCAAAGGAAGATCTACTACAGTAGGCTTACTTAAATCATATCCGGTCGGGCTGCTGACCGGAGCATCTTTTTCATTATTACATGCTGCAAGTACAATTAAAAAAAAAAGCGGAAAACCCTTCATAAACCTTTAGATATTAATTTTAATCATAGAATAGTATTAGAGGTGCAAAATTGCTGCCAAGATGTTAGTCTTAATTATTATAAATTACCAAGTCATTTTTGGGGAAATTATTTCCCAAAAGCACTAAATAAACTAAAAAGAGCTCCTAAATATTTCATTAGTCCCAGGCAATTAAGTATGCTACGGCACATATTGTAAACATGATGGTATAATCCGTTTGTATATGTCCCAATGCCCTATAATCATCAAACAAGGCACGTCCGGATTTTTAGATCAGTACGCCACCAAGCCCACCGGCCATAGCACCAATGTACACAACACAGCCTTTAGCCTTTTTAGGGAACATATCCGATACTGTAGTAAAAATATCGCACTCTATGTCTGGTGAGCCTAAGCTCCAATACCATAGCCCGCAATTACTGAGCGGTATCGTAAATGCATAACAGAATGTCTGCGTAATAAGAAAATAGTACTTATATTAGTAATCCAAAATAACTGCTCTACAAATGGCAAAAAAATTTAAAAGCGATTCTGTTGACTGGAAAAGGGTATGGAGTGTTAAAAACATCCTTCACATTCTTTTAGGTACAGGGTTGGCTGTACTCGCTATGAAGGGCTTTATGATACCCAACCGGTTCTTAGATGGTGGCATGACGGGCATCGCCATTTTGCTGCACGAAATATTTCATTTTAATATCAGCATTCTGGTTATTATACTTAATCTGTTGTTTATTTATTTAGGTTACCGTAAAATTGGAAAAACCTTTGCCGTTCAAACTACTATTGCAGTACTGCTGCTTTCAGTTGGACTGTTTTTTATAGATATTTATCCCATAACAACAGATAAATTATTGATCGCCATATTTGGGGGCTTACTTATGGGTACCGGTGTAGGATTGGTAATAAGAGGCGGCGGTGTAATTGACGGTGCCGAAGTTATTGCCGTTTTTACCAGGCGAAAAGTTGGTTTCTCAAACAGCGAAATTATCATGCTTATCAACTGCATCATATTTGCTGTGGCTGCATTGGAATTTGGTATTGAAACAGCCATGTATTCTGTTATCACCTATTTTACTGCAACCCGGGCCACAAACTATGTGGTTGATGGTATTGAAGAATTTACTGCCATGAATATTGTTTCTGCACAGCAGGAAGAAGTAAAAAATTTCCTGGTAAACGAATTGGGCAAAGGCATTACGGTGTATAAAGGTGAGAGAGGTTATCTGCCAGATAGTTTTGATATAAAAACAGATTGCGAGATCATTGTTACCATTGTAACGAGGCTGGAGATAAAACAAATACAGGATGCTTTAATAAAGATAGACCCGAAGGCTTTTGTATATGTACAAAGCATTAAAGAAGCAACCGGCGGAATATTAAAAGCAAAGGCACATGCACATTAACCAACAGGTGCATGATTTTGTGATCAATTTATTGAAAACCAAAATTCCTGCAACTTATTATTATCATAATTATGAACATACGGTGTATGTAACAGATAAGGTAGTTGAGATAGGTAACCACGAAAATTGTACACAAGAAGAAATTAAATTATTAACCACAGCCGCTTTATGGCATGATACGGGTTATATTAATGTATATGCAGGACATGAAAAAGAAAGTTGTTTACTAGCACGGCAATATTTACCTGGCTATGATTTTACAACAGCTGATATTGATAAGATCTGCGGGATGATCATGGCCACCAAAATTCCTCAATCTCCACAAAACAAACTGGAAGAAATAATTGCCGATGCTGACCTGGAATACCTGGGCACCAGCAATGCGGCTGTACTCGCTAATAATTTATTTAAGGAAGTTAATGCTTTAAATCCATTGTTAACCAAAACGGACTGGAACAATATTGAAATTGATTTCCTGACTGCACACCGGTATTTCACAGTTTATTGTAAAGCAAATAAAGAACACATAAAACAATCTTATTTACAGAGTTTGGTTAGTAATAAGGCATAAATCCAGTCCGGTATTTTATAGAAAAAATTGCAGCCAGGAAAATAAAATTTCGTGGTTTTTATAAAATCTATTGAGTATTAAAATAAAAAAACACAACCTAAAACTGAAATAAAATGGAGACCTTACATAAACTGCTAAGTATAAATTTCAATTATATCCTAATTGGATTCATGGTTATCTTTTATTCGCTTGAACAGATCCTGAATACACAGTTTAAATTCAATAAAAGGCCGCAACATTTAATGCACAACCTGTTGTTCCTGGTAGCTTTTTATTTGTGTAATATTGTATGGGCTATTGTTACTGTTTATAGTATTGATTGGTTAAATAATAAACAGGTCGGTCTTTTTCATCTGGTACAGCTTCCGATCTGGCTGAAACTGGTTCTTGCAGTTGCCTTATTTGATCTGGCAACCTACTGGTTTCACCGTATAGCACATAAAGTACCTGTTTTATGGCGTTTTCACCGGGTACATCACAGCGATACCAGCATGGATGCATCCACTTATTTCAGGGCCCATCCACTGGAATTAATATTATGGTTTGGTACTTCCAATATCCTGGCTGCCGGAATTTTCGGACTCGACCTGCTCTCTTTAGGTTTATATTTTCTGGTGGCAACACCATTTGTCTTCCTGGAACATTCTAATCTACGGTTTCCCATTTGGCTGGACAAAACTTTTGGATTGATCTTTACAACACCCAACCTGCATAAAATTCATCATGATCAGGATCAACATTACACCGACAGCAATTTTTCCGATATATTCATTCTGTGGGACCGGCTATTCGGCACATTTAAACATAAACCTGTAGAAGAGATCAAGTTTGGATTAAAGGAATTTGAAGAAGATAAAAAGCAAAGCTTCTGGTACCAGTTCATAAGTCCGTTCATATATATAAAAAGAATCCAATCAAAAGATTTGAAAAATAATTAGTGCTATGAAAGCAAAATCAATCAAAGGAAAATCGCCGGAAGAAATCAAATCAGCATTATCTGAAAGTATAGCCGATGGTTTTAAACCAACACTCGCAATCGTTTTCATCAGCACCATTGAAAATGCAGAAGCCATCCGTACCATACTGGATAAAGAAGGAATTGCCATTTTCGGGGCCAGCACTTCCGAAAAATTTACTGAGCAAGGAATTGAATCAGATGATATCGTTGTGTTATTACTAGATATTCCACTAGGCTATTTTAGAATTATTTTAAAAGATTATCATTTGGCTTCACCCTTTGAATCAGCCCGACAGGCGGGTGAATTTGGTGTACAGGAATTTAAAAATCCGGCATTCATTATTTCATCTGCTGACTACAGAATATCTGGAGAAGATGTGATCAACGGGTTAATGGATGCAGCAGGCCATCATGCTACTATCGTTGGCGGTATGGCCGGCGAGCATGTTAATTTTACGGGAATCGTATTTACAAATGATTCATCGGGTACCAGCGGTTTACTTGCCCTCGTAATAGACGAGGATAGGATCGCAGTAAATGGCCTGGCTGTTTCCGGATGGAAGCCAATTGGAACAGAAAAGGTAATTACAAAGGCTGAGGGATCCTGGATCTACAGCATCGATAATGAACCCGCCATGAATGTCATTAAAAAATTTTTAGGGAATGAGATTTCCTTCAATACACAATCTGAAGGAGTGGTGCCGCTGAATATTGATTTTCCGTTGCAGGTTCAAAGAGTCTCGGGAACCCCTATGATGAGACCAGTTTTACTTTGGAACACAGCCGATCAATCTGTAATGGTAGGAGGAGGAGCCAAAGAAGCTGCTAAATTCCGTTTTTCACTACCGCCGGATTTGGATGTGATAGAGACTGTTGTTGAAAGTTCAAGGATCATCAAAGAAAAAAATATGCCGGAGGCGGATGCATTGATCGTTTTTTCCTGTGTGGGGAGGCTGGCCTCATTCGGGCCAATGATTTCAGCAGAAATAGAAGGATTGGCAGCAACATGGAATAAGCCAATGATAGGCTTTTTCTCGCTGGGTGAATTTGGAAAGCTGGATGAGAGCCCATGTGAATTTCACGGCACTACGGTAAGTTGGGTAGCATTAAAAGAAAAATAAAAGACAATAGCCGGTAAGGCGATAAGGCGTTTCGCAAATTCTCTTTCCGCCTTCACGTCCCTGTCTGCCGACAGGCAGGTTCCCGGCAAAATAAAAGACAATCATGAAAGCAAAATCAATCAAAGGAAAATCAACAGAAGAAATTGCAGCTGCTTTGTCTGAAAGCATAGCTGACGGTTTTAAACCCACACTGGCTATTATTTTTCTATCCATCAGCCAAAACAGAAAAGCCATCAGCGAACTGTTACACAAAGCCGGCGTGCAGGTTTTTGGTGCTACCAGCAATGGAGAGTTTACAGATGAGGTGCCGGAGAAATTATCTACGGCTATTTTGTTGCTGGATATTAACCCGGCGCATTTCCATATCCTGCATACAGCATACCATGATGGAAATTTTAAGGAAGTTGCTTCATCGTTAGCGGTAGAAGCAAAACAAAAAATTTCGAATCCTGCTTTTCTTATTGCGGGCAGCCATTCATCTACCGATGCAGAAGCCTTGCTAAAAGGTTTTGAAGCGGTAGTTGGCGAACAGGTAAATGTATTTGGTGGTATGGCGGGCGACGATTTCACTTTTACCGAACAATTTGTATTTACCAATAATTGGGAGAGCAACCAGGGTTTGGTGGTGCTGGCACTGGATGAGGATAAAATAATGATTAAAGGAATTGCTACCTGCGGATGGAAAGCTGTAGGTACAGAAAAACTAGTCACCAAAAGTGAAGGCAATCATGTTTACACCATAGAGCATGTGCCAGTGCTCGATTTAACTGCTAAGTATGGTGGTATTGAAAATGTAAGTCCTGATAATCCTAATTTATTACTTGAAATTGCCGCCAATTTTCCTTTGCAATTGCAGCGGGAAAAAGGCGACCCGGTAATGCGGCCCGGATTAGTGATTGATTGGACAGATCATTCTTTTCATTGCAGTGGCACCGTGCCACAAGGTTCCAAAGTACGTTTTTCATTGCCCCCCGATTTTGATGTAATGGATAAAGTGATCCAGGGTGTGGAAGCGCTGAAAGCCACTGAAATGCCAGAAGCCGATGCAGTGGTGGTATTCAGTTGTGCCGGAAGAATTTTATCATTGGGGCCTTTGCTGACGCAAGAACTGGAAGGCATCAAAAATGTATGGAATGTACCGATGGCCGGTATGTTCAGCAATGCAGAACTGGGCAGGGCCACCGGCGGAAATTTAGAAATGCATAACCTGACAACTTGTTGTGTTGCGTTGAAAGAGAAATAGCTTTTACCGATTTCTTTCAGCGCAGAGAAAAAGAGGGGCAGAGATTACGCAGCGTGCTTTTGCGTAATCTCTTTATCTCCTTTTCTCAGCGTTAAAAAATTATAAATAGATTCTAAAAGAAAAATAAATGAACCAGCACTTACAAAATATACTAACCATTATTCAGCAAGATGAACATTTATCTGCTGAACAAAAAGCAGCCATTTCCAAATCATTGAAAGATGCGGATAAGGAATTAGAAATTACTGCTTTTAAGCTCGACAGAACCGAAAAAGTAAAACGCACCACCGCCATTTTACTGGAAGAAACTATTGAAGAACTGGAGCAAAAAAGAAAAGCCATTGAGGAAACCAATGCAGCATTAACAAAATCGCTGGAAGAATTAAAAGCGGCACAGCAGCAACTCATTCAATCAGAAAAAATGGCAAGCCTGGGTGAACTCACCGCCGGTATTGCCCATGAAATTCAAAATCCATTAAACTTTGTCAATAATTTTAGCGAGGTGAGCACAGAGTTAGTAGATGAGATGAATGACGAAATGGAAAAAGGCAACCTGGATGATGCCAAACAAATTGCACTGGACCTCAAACAAAATCTCGAAAAAATAAACCACCATGGCAAACGTGCCGGCGAAATTGTAAAAGGCATGTTGCAGCATAGCCGTACAAGCAGTGGTGTAAAAGAACTCACAGATATCAATGCACTGTGTGATGAATATTTAAGGTTGAGTTATCATGGGTTAAGGGCAAAAGACAAATCGTTTAATGCCACCATAAAAACTGATTTTGATAATAGCATTGGAAAAATAAATATCATTCCGCAGGATATTGGAAGGGTTGTTTTGAATTTATTGACGAATGCATTTTATGTAGTTGATGAGAAAAAGAAGGCATGTAAGGCTGAGCCTCCCGAAAAATCGGGACAAGTAGTCGAAGCTGGTAATGCCTACGAACCAACCGTGTCTATCTCTACAAAAAAGATAAACGGTAAAGTAGAAATAAGGGTTACTGACAATGGCAACGGTATACCACAAAAAGTACTGGATAAAATCTTTCAACCCTTCTTTACTACCAAACCAACAGGACAAGGAACGGGATTGGGGTTGAGTTTGAGTTATGATATTATCACCAAAGGGCATGGTGGAGAGTTAAAAGTTGAAACTAAGGAGGGGGATGGCAGTGAGTTTATTATTGTGTTACCTGTTTGATATGAGCCGTGCCGATGGCACTCGGGTACAGGATTTTATTTTGTTACCCGGAATAAATTCCGGGGTTAATAAAAAAACCGAGCCTATGGCTCTGCACCATAAGAAAGCAAACTGCATAATTGTAATTCAGAGGCGTAGCCTCGATACAATCTTGTAACCCGGACTTCAGTCCGGGGAAAGAAAAAAGAACGGAAACTGAGAGCCATAGGCTCGGTATATATAAAGTGTACAACAATGAAACTGACCAAAAAACTGGAAAAGGAAATTAAAACTTTAATGAATGACTACTGGGATTCCTATCTCAATGGAAACATTGAGCATTGGGGCAGGTACCTGGTGGATGACTACCGCAATATTGGCGGTACCGAGGAAGAGATATGGAATAGCAAAAAAGAGATCCTTGATTACACATTTGGAATCCTGGATCAAATGGTTGGCCAGGTAGAATTAAGAAATAAAAAAACAGATATCATAGCTTATGACCCTTATATCATGGTACACGAGCTGATTGATATGTATGTGAAGGTAGATGCCGATTGGAGCTTTTATGGAAAATTCCGGCTTTCGTCTTTAATACAAAAGTTCGG
>JBBSJI010000002.1:0-81966 GCA_038257425.1 Chitinophagales bacterium | reverse complement strand
GTAAGTTTTGCCCATGCAGCGAAGATGATTACAGCAGCTCCGGCACTTACCAAAACATCAATTAAAGTTAAAAAGGTTCTTTTGTTGTGAGCCATGATTTAAAGATTTAGAGTTTTAATTGGTGGTTATTTAAAGTTTAATTGCACTAAGGTTAAAACATACCTGTATACCTTTTACAGGTAATCTCAAATTGTAATTAAGTTTTGAAAAAGGTATTATTTTTTCTTTCCCTTTTTTGGGGCTGGAGGTAAATCTATTACACAACGGAAACCGATATAAGATTTAGCTGTATCCTGGTATTCGTAAGCCCTTGTTCCGGTCCTTAAGAAATAACCAACATCTTTCCAGCTACCACCACGTAATACTTTACGTTTATCACGGGGCTTATCAGTTTCTTTTGCATTATACCTGATATCCGGATTCATATCATGCTGGAAGTTATATGCACCCTCATAATACAATGATGAGGTCCACTCGGCAACATTTCCAGACATATTATATAATCCAAAATCGTTTGGCCAGTAAGCATCCGCACGAACGGTGTAAAAACCGCCATCTTCCGGATAATTACCCCTACCTGGCTTAAAGTTAGCTAAAAGGCATCCTTTTTTATTTCTCAGATAATATCCTCCCCATGGGTAATCGGCTTGTGAACGGCCCCCTCTTGCGGCATATTCCCACTCTGCTTCAGTGGGTAATCTGAAATCAGACTCGGCACTTCTTTTTTTAGACTCGAGGAATGCATTTAGATAATGAGTTCTCCATTCGCAGAATGCGGTAGCCTGTTTCCAGCTAACACCCACCACAGGATAATTTCCAAAAGCAGGATGGCTGAAATATTTTTTAGCCATTGGCTCATTGTAAGAATAAGCAAAATCCCTTACCCAGGCTAAAGAATCAGGATAAACAGGAATTGATTTTTTTACAATGAATTTAGAACGGGGAATGGTAGCATCTTTATTTTGTGATGCTGCTTTATAATCAAATGTTTCAGATTGATAAACAATCTTGTTAGCATCTAATTCTTTTTTTCCAAAAAGGCGATTATCCGGAGTTACGATAATAGCATCAATTTTTTCCATGGTTGCTTTATCACCCCATTTAATGGTATTTGCTTTTTTCCAATCAATATACTCATTGCCATCGGGCCCTTGTTTCACATAATTCATAAGCTTTGCAGCTATTGAATCTCTTACCCAATTGGTAAACTGGCGATACTCATTGTTGGTAATTTCAGTTGCATCCATCCAAAAGCCACTTATAGAAACAGCTTTGTTACGGGCTGTTAATGCATAGCTCATATCCTCATCGCTTGATCCCATATGAAAAGTTCCAGGTGGTATATAAACCATGCCCGGAGGCTTTGGCAAACTCCATTTAGAGCCAGGTGCAACTCCAATGAGTTGTCCCTTATCAACAGCATATCCGCCATTGGACTTTGATTTGCTACCTGATTTTTTACAACTGGTAGCTAAAGAGGTGATAGCTATTAAAGCTACGAGATAGGACAGCCTGTACTTCATTGTTTTTAACTTTGAGGGTCTTGGGCAAATGTAATGATTTTTTTGATTTATCATCATTTTTAAGTTGATTCAGATTATAAATTTCACAACAAAAATTAGCCCAGAAAAACTGTAAACGATAGAAAAAATCAAATATTGTGTTTAAAAGTTCTAATCTTGAAGCTTATCCTTTATTCTTATTGAATATAAGCGTTGCTGCCAATGTGATTTTTTAATGGATAAACAGGAAATGTAATTTCTATTGTTTTTACTTATCAGCAAAGAAAATCATGCCTTTTCTTTCCACCTTATTTTTAAATCAATTACTTCTTCTTATCATTTGTTAACCCAATACTTATACTTTTAAATAAAACAGAAAAAGAAAAACCTGATGATACAAGAAAGAGAAAACTTATACAATTCATTACCACAGTGAATTTAAGCACATAAATGATATAAAAAATATGCTGATATTTTTTTCAAAAAAATTCAGATTAACCGAGTTACGGAAAATGTTAAAAAAAACACAAAAGATTTTACTCAGGCAACATATTTCTTACAGAAGGTTATTTGAGCAGAAAAATTTTATCTTTTTAATAAGGAAGAGAGATAGATCTCAAGAGCACTCACCATGCTTGGGGCTTGCGGTTGGGGGGCTTTTATATCCAAAATCAAACCTGCTTCTTCTGCTGCTTTAAAAGTATTGGCTCCAAATGCGCCAATAGTAGTTCCATTTTGCTTGAATTTTGGGAGATTTTCAAGCAGGCTTTTTACACCACCAGGTGTGAAAAAGCAAATCAGGTCATAATTGCGTGCCATCACTTCAGTAATATCATTGCTGATAATGCGGTACAAAACCGGTGTGGCGTACTCACAATTGTGAACTTTTAGCCAGTTGGTGATCTCACTATCGAAAGACTCAGAACAAGGGTAAAGAAATTTCTCATTATCCTTATGCTTATTAATCACATCAAATAAGCTCTTATTAGTACCATCGGCACTATAAAAAACCTTGCGCTTGCGGTAAAGAATAAACTTTTGAAGATAAAGTGCTACCGCTTCAGTAATACAGAAATACTTGGTTTCCTGCGAAATACTGATCTTCATTTCATCGCAGATTCTGAAAAAATGATCGATTGCATTACGGCTGGTAAAAATAACGGCAGAATAACTGGCAATATCTATCTTTTGTCTACGAAAGTCTTTGGCAGCAATGCCTTCAACAACAATAAAAGGGTGAAAGTCGAGGTTTAGACTGTATTTTCTGGCCAGATCAAAATACGGAGACTTATCGCCATCCGGCTTTGGTTGGGTAATAAGTACTTTTTTAACTGTTTTACCAAGTGTTGAACCTGGTTGTGAACCGTTTTTGACCATAATTATTTTCTGCAGTAGTTCTGTAAAATTACAGTTTTTTACTTAAAATAAATCATTAAGCCCTTGTAAATCAATAATAGGGGCAATAATTCTATGCCAATAATATATAACAGGAAATGAAACTTGCTGATTTTTAATTGGTTTTGCAATAGGCCGTAAGACCTAAAAAATCGCAACAATAGAAATAATCCTATGCACATAAGAGAAATGAGCGTCCCCGTTTTAACTATTGTTAGGTCCGAGAAGGCCAGAATAATAATAAAGGGTACCAAAAAAATTCCAATGATCTTATTTATCAGGAAGATCACAAAAATATAAGTATTGGTCACATCAGCCATACCGGTAACCCACCCGGTAAATTTCAACATACAAAACTTAAGTAAATAAAGCAAACCGATGAATGCCACAGAAAAAAAAGCAATTAGCCAGTTATCTGCCTTTATAAGCCGGTTATTTGATAAAAGCAGGTATACATAAAGCCCTGCACTAATCACAAAAAACAAATTAAACATCAGGGAAGCTAATTTAGATTGCAAAAGCTGGTCTGTTAACTGGCTTTGCTTTAAAGAAGTATTAAAAAATACTCTGAAGAGATTTGTGAAATACCTTTTGTAGACGTATTTAAAAAAAGCCAGCAAGAATACAAACCCCGCTATAATATAAAACAGCGTATCCTTGTTTTTTACCTGTTTAAAGTCAACTGTAAATGATTCCGGCTGGGCACCAGTGTTTAGCAATTTATTAAAAAGTTTACTTTTTACGGGCTTTACAACGGCCTTAACCGTATCAACAGTATTTGCAACACTATCAGGCAGCAAATCCGGTTTATTAACTGAAGAATCAATGGGAATACTTAACGTATCAACAGATTGTGCATATAGTGCTACAGAAAAAAAAAACACTAAGAAAATGAAGAAAAAAATCTGCTTCACTAAAGAAATAATTTGCTGCAAAAATAGATACTGTGTGTGAGATTTTTAAAAGTAATTAACATAACCAAAATGTATTTTGGACGCTTCCCGTAAATTCAACTTAACATCGTTTCGTTTACCGGCGGCATAGCTGATATTCAATAACCCAAATTTGGTTTCAAGAGCAAGCCCAAGGCCGGTGCCTATAAAATTGTTATTAAGATCTACTGATTGGTATTTATTTTTTACCCAACCAGCATCTACAAATCCAAACATATATGAATTTAAACTCAGCAGGTAGCGATACTCTGCTGTTAAAACTGCATATTGAGTAGCATAAATACTTTCTTCACTGAACCCTCTTAAAAGTTTATAGCCCCCGATCTGAAAAAGTTCATTCCTGAAAGTACTCGGGCTGATAAATATACCCCCATTAACAGCTGTTTTAAAAGTTGCCTGCTTACCAACTGCAAAATAATGTGCTCCGCTTAGTTTTACCCTAAACTGGTATGACCGTGCTTTTACTGAATCATACAGGCTGCTGTAATTAAAAAAAGGGTCTTTTAAATTAAGTATCTCATTATTCTTTTTAATATTCTTTATACCTACCGAAGTGGTTATTTTTAATTCATTTCCCTTGCGGGGATTCAGCCGGTAATCTGTTTTGTTCAACTCGTATTCCAATCCAACATTTACTGCACTAACATCAATATTTGGTGGGAGTTTTTTGGTGGCTTTTACCAGGTTTGTATCGACTCCGGTGCCCAAAAGAACACTGTTTTGCCATTGCACAAATATTTTCCCCGCTTGATTTGCAGAAAGAAGATACTGCAGGCCCAACTGGGCATTAACCTGCAAAAAAGTTGAATCTTTTTTAAAAAGATCAAACAAAAAATCAACTCCGAAATTTGAATTGAAAATATAAGGTTGCTGGTAACCCAGGTTCAGCCGGGGTGATTTAGGCTGTAATTGCTGCCATTTAAATAATATGGTTTCGCCATTGTTTAACGCATTTTTCAGATCGAGATTAACATCTGCAGTTAATTGAAGTTTACCCTGCTGGTTTGCATTGGGTAAAAACCCGATTAAAAAATTGGCCTGGCTGCTCCGCTTTGGTGCCAGGTAAAGATTAAGGACCGATCCTGTACCCAACAAAGTAATATCATTGGGTTGCAGCTCCTGCAAATAAGGAAGCTCCAGTATTCGCTTACCAACCAGTTCCAGTTTTTCTTTATTGTACAAACTACCATCAGGAATTTCTAAATAATGGCTTAGGAATCTTTTTGATATTTTAGCTTTTCCAAAAACCCTGATACTGTCAATATGATATAAAGGACCTTTTCTTGATCGCAATAAAGCTTCCATCCTTTCCTCTTCCAGCCTAATGCTGTCTAAAAACACTTCTGCAAATGGATACCCGTTCTTTTCATAATAGCCCAATATCTTTTCCTGAAAACCCAGTAACTGCTGAATATTGAACAGTTTGCCTGCATAATCCCTTTCTTTATACCGGGCTTCATCCAAAGCAGCTTTTTCAATACCGTCCGGTGTTAATCTCACCCATTGATACTGCTTCCCTAAAAATAAATGAATAATGGTATGGTCTGCATTTTCAAAAACACTATCAGCCGATGCAGTTGGATAACCTTTTGAATTTAAAAGAGGAATCAATGCATTAACATAATTCCGGACCTCATCCTTACCTGCAAAAGCAGTTTGTAATTTTAAGCCCTGCGGGTTAAAGGAACTATCTTTGTCAACGAACCTTATCTGTAATTGGTAAAGTTGATTTTTAGTAACCTGTGCAGCAGTAAATAAAGCAGACAGTAAAATGCCTGTACACAAAAAAACAGGTAGTATTATTTTACAGCTTATTAATTTTACAGGAATCATTAATCATCAAATCTAAAATATTATCCCGATACTTATCGGAGCTAAAATCATAAATCTTTGCCAGGTATTTATATTCATATCCCTTTTTGCAGGCAGGCCTGCCATTACTGCAATTTTCATTTCTCTACTTCTATGGCACAAAAAGAAAAAATGATTGAGGCCATAATAAAAGAAATTGAACTTACAGAAGCCCTTTCTGGCCTTACTGATAACAGGATAAATACGCTTTATTTTGGCGGAGGCACACCAAGTATTTTAAGCAATGAAGATCTGCAATCGATTTTTGATGCATTGCACAACCGCTTTGCTTTTGCAGATGGAATAGAAATAACACTGGAAGCAAACCCTGATGATATAACAGATTTAAAACTACACCAATGGAAAGCAATTGGCATTAACAGGTTAAGCGTGGGCATACAAAGTTTTATAGAAGAAGAATTAAAATGGATGAACAGGGCCCACACTGCTGCAGACTCATTAAAATGTATTGATAAAATAAAGGAAGCCGGGTTTACAAATTTTTCTGTAGATCTGATCTATGGTTCACCCTTATTAACTGATGAAGACTGGAAAAAAAATGTAGATACTGTTATTAAAAAGAACATACCACATATCTCCTGCTATGCATTAACTGTTGAGCCGAAAACTGCGCTCGATAAAATGATAGCCATACATAAAAAGGAACCCGTTGATCCGGAAAAACAGGCCCGGCATTTTTTACTGTTAATGGACTTGATGGAACAGGCTGGTTATGAACATTACGAGATCAGCAATTTTGCAAAACCGGGTTTAATAAGCAAGCACAACAGCAGTTACTGGCTTGGAGAACCTTATTATGGTTTTGGCCCGGCAGCACATGCATTTGATGGACAACAAAGAAAATGGAATGTTGCCAATAACAGTTTATACATCCAATCTTTACAAAAAAATATTATTCCTTTTGAGGAAGAAACACTTACAGAAAAACAGCAACTGAATGAATATATCATGACATCACTTAGAACCAAGGAAGGACTGAACTTTGATTTTGTCAGCAACAAATATGGTGAAGAAACAAGTCACAAGCTAATGGTTGCAAGTCACAAATATGAAAGCACCGGTAAATTGAAAATTGAAAACAGAAAGATCATTTTAACAAGGGAAGGAAAATTATTCGCTGATGGAATTGCAGCAGACCTATTTTTTTGAATGGCTGTAATTCTTTCTCAAATATTTTACCAACTCAGCAACCGATAAGCAAAGCACCATAAAGATAATGGCCGTACTGCTGATATTTGAAAATGAGAAAGGCATCTGTTTATTTTCTGAAATAAAGATACAGCCTTTTTATACCAATGACAATTCCAGGCTGTTAAAGCCTTCGGCAGCCGGCTGGTTTTCCCATAAAATTTTATAAATGGTATCCGCAATGGGCATATCTGCTAAAATGGTATGATTAATGGCATGCATGCACTTGCTGGCATTATAACCTTCGGCAACCATGCTCATTTCTAACTGGGCTGCCTTTACAGAATAGCCTTTGCCAATCATATTACCGAATGCCCGGTTACGGCTATGAAGAGAGTAACAGGTAACCAGCAGGTCGCCCAGGTAAACCGATGCAGCATAATTATTTGACCGGTGTTCTTCTGAAGGCTTGCGGATATCTGTATGCCCCACTTCAATATTTTTTATGCCAGCCTTTTTTAAAAATCCAGCCATTTCATCGGCACAGTTGGCAATAAATACACTTAAAAAATTATCGCCGTAATCAAGGCCATGGGCAATGCCCGAACCCACAGCATAAATGTTTTTTAATACTGCGGCATATTGTACACCGTAGATATCATCATTTTCAACAGTATTTAAATAATGTGTTTTAAAACAGGCAGCAATTTCATGAGTTGCTTTTTTATCAATGCCCGAGAAAGTTAAATAAGATAATTTTTCAGCTGCAACTTCCTCTGCATGGCAGGGACCAAGCACAGCAAAATAATTTTTCAGGTCTACGTTAAATTCGTTCTTTAAGTATTCATTAAGCAGCAAGTTACTTTCAGGTAAAATTCCTTTTATGGCAGAGATGATCTTTTTGCCTTCAAAGATATTTCTATCAAGCCCTGCCAAAGCATTATCAGTATAGGAAGATGGTATGGCCATAATTATACAATCGCTGTTCCTGATCACTTCAGCAGGATCTGTAGTTAATTTTAGTTTTGATACATCAAAATGTGCAGCAGGTAAATATTGTGGGTTATGATGGCGCTCCTGTATGAATTTGATATGTGCCTCACTCCTGTTCCACCAATAGATCGTATTACCGTTATCAGTTAAAATTTTTGCTATGGCTGTTCCCCAGCTTCCGCTTCCTAAAATTCCAAAATGCATGGTTTCTTGTTTCTTGTTAATCGTTATTCGTTTCTCGTTGCATTAAATTAAAAACTGTATTTGTTAACTCAAAAATCCGGAAATCAAATGAACGGGTAACAAGAAACGAGAAACAGTTTCTATAACCCTAATTTATCCACCGCCAGTTGTGCAGCTATCTGGCTGGCATCTTTTTTATTGTATCCTTTTGCCTCTGCAATCAGCTCTCCATCTACAGTTGCGCCGATGGTAAACAGTCTGCGGCCATTCTCAAATTTTTCATCAAGGGTTTCAAACTCTAATGCTTTACCGTTCTTATTGGCCCAGCCATATAGCCTGTTCTTAATATTAATTTCCACATCTTCCAGGTCATCCATAAACATATGTGGCATAATGATGTACCGCTCAACCCACCTGTGTGTACCTGCATAACCTTTATCCAGGTAAACGGCGCCGATCAATGCTTCCAGTGTATTCCCAAAGATCTGGGAGATCTTTAAAGCATTATCATATTTATTATAAAAAGTAATTTTCTTAAGTCCCATCTTTAAAGCTATATCATTCAGCTTCTGGCGGTTTACCATTTTGCTCCTCATCTCTGTTAAAAAACCTTCGCCTTTGTAAGGATATTTCCTGAAAAGATAATGTGCAACTACAGAACTTAAAACCGCATCTCCTAAAAATTCAAGCCTTTCATTATTTTCATCAGCACCTTCCCTTACACTGCGATGGCTCAGTGCAGTTTTATAGAGCGTAATTTCTCCGGGGGTAAAACCCAGCACATTACTCAGTTGTTTTTTAAACTCCCGGTTATTGTTCTGACTCTTAAAAAAATCTTTAATGAATTGCAAGACGGATAAATGTTTGCGTGAAATTAATCTTATTTGATGTCAAAATAAAAGAAACAATCTGCCCGGCGAAAAATTATTCCTGCTGAATTTTTGTTATTTGATCGTTCCGAACAGGTCGCCATTATTCCACTTAGGCCGCTCCAAAGTTTGTGCTATTGAATAACTGATAAGAAAATTTAGTTGAACATAGGTTTTTGCAGCAGCAAAATTAAATATACCATCCATGCCATCGGCCGCCTGGTGATAATATTTTGCTCTCCATTGTTTTACAAAATCGATGAGATTAAAACCGGGCACATTGGTTTTTGTACCATATTTTATATGCAGCGCCGGGATCCCATTCTTTACAAAACTGTACTGGTCGCTGCGTACAAAACGGTTTTCGTCAGGTTCAGGATCTTTTTCAACTTCCAAACCAAGATATCCTGCTGCAAACTTTACATTGTTCATAATACTTGAATGTTCTGCGCCGAGTGGAACTATTGAAAGAAGCGGAGAAATCACTGTTGGCATATCTGTATTTACATCAGCAACTATTGATGCTTTTGGCACAGTTGGATTAGCTGCAAAATATGATGACCCTATCAGCCCCATTTCTTCACCGGTAACCATTACAATCAATACAGAACGCTTAGGCTTTGCCCCGGAGTTCTTGTAAATCCTGGCTATCTCCAGCAATGAAGCAACACCCGAAGCATTATCATGTGCACCATTATAAATTGAATCTCCGTTTACAACCCTTCCAATTCCCAAATGATCAAGATGGGCCGAATGAACAATATATTCGTTTTTTAAAACCTTATCATTGCCGGAAATAAGACCAACAATATTATAACTTTCAAAATCGATATGTATTGTTTGGTATGAAACCGCAATACTGAATGGCAGATCAAACGATGAGGGTTTACCTTTTTTTAAATCAGCCAGCACCTGCTCCATATTTTTGCCGGAGTTTAAAAAAATCTTTTTAAGAAAATAGGTTGTACCATTTAAAACAGCCTTCAAATTTCCTGTAAACCCAAGACCATAAGCTGTTGTTTTTTTAGGATTTAATGTTGTATTTGATTGTATTGTTGGATTTAGGTTTGTTCCGGGTCTCAATGTTGTATTAACTGTTATAACACCAATTTCACCTTTTGTGAATGCCGTATTCATTTTATTTCCTGCATTTGAAAAATGTGCAGTTAAGGTTGACATCAACCCTGGTGGTGCCCCATTGATAACAACAACAATTTTCCCTTTTACATCAATACCATTATAATCTGAATAACCACCCGGAATTTCAACTCCATAACCTGCAAAAACCAATTGTCCTTCGGTATTTATATTTTCAATTAATGGATGAGCTACCGGTGCAAAATCCCTCACAAAACCCAGCGAATCGGTATTGCCATTTTTATCTTTTAATATGGCAACCGAGGAGGGGTTATTCACCAACGATTTTCGGATAACGAGCTTTTGCGTAAATCCATTATTATCTCCTCCGGGTTGCAAACCAATTTTTTTATACTGGTCAATCACATAATCAACAGCAGTCTGAAATCCTTCGGTTCCCGGGTAACGGCCTTTCAGTTTGTCATCTGCCAGAAATGCAATATGAGAACGGATCGTATTGGTATCTATGCGGCCCATGGCCTGTTTTATCGCTTTAGAAATCTTTACATCCTGTGCAAATGCATGTATTGTTGTAAGTAGACAAATAGTAAACAAATATTTTTTCATACTTGAAAGATATAATATTTATAACTACTGAGGTAAAGGCTTAAAACAAAAGGAAGGGATAAATAATAACGATTAAGCAACATATTTTTTTACAATAACACTGGCATTGTGCCCGCCAAAACCAAAGGTATTGCTGAGGGCTGCATTTACGGTACGGTGCTGTGCTTTGTTGAAAGTAAAATTAAGCTTTGGATCCAGCATAGGATCATCAGTGAAGTGATTGATGGTTGGAGGAATAATGTCTTTTACAATCGCCATGATACAGGCCAGTGCTTCCAGCACACCTGCAGCACCCAGGCAATGCCCTGTCATACTTTTGGTAGAACTGATATTCAGATTATAAGCATGATCACCAAATACGTTCAATATGGCTTTTGTTTCGGCCAAATCGCCAAGCGGGGTTGAAGTACCATGTACATTGATATAATCAATATCTTCAGGCTTCATGCCTGCATCTTTTAATGCTACATTCATCACATTCTGGGCACCCAAACCTTCGGGATGCGGAGCTGTAATATGGTGTGCATCGGCTGTGGCACCACCACCGGCAATTTCGCAATAGATCTTTGCACCTCTTGCAAGGGCATGCTCGAGGCTTTCAAGAATTAATACACCGGCACCTTCTCCCATAACAAAACCGTCGCGGTCTTTATCAAAAGGGCGGCTTGCAGTTGCAGGATCATCATTTCTTTCACTCAGGGCTTTCATGGCATTAAAACCACCAACACCCGGTGAGCTGATAACCGCTTCGCTGCCACCGCTAACAATAATATCGGCCTTATTCAACCTGATGGTATCAAATGCATCAATAACTGCATTGGTACTGCTGGCGCAGGCGCTTACAACTGCATAGTTAGGTCCCCTGAAACCATGACGCATAGATATCTGCCCTGCAGCAATATCCAATATCATTTTAGGAATAAAGAAGGGATTGTAACGTGGAGTACCGTCGCCTAAAGCATAGTTGCATACTTCTTCATAAAAAGTAGTGATGCCGCCAATGCCGCTGGCAAAGATCACGCCCACCCTGTCAACATCAACATTTTCTTTGCTGATGCCTGCATCTTTGATCGCTTCATCGCTGGCAATTAAAGCAAATTGGGTAAAGCGGTCAATTTTCCGGGCTTCTTTCCGGTCGAGGTAATCGGTGGGTTCAAAATTTTTAACCTCACAGGCAAACCTGGTCTTAAACTTACTGCAATCGAATTGTTTGATAAAATCACAACCACTAACACCTTCAGCCAAACCCTGCCAATAATCCTCAACAGTTTTGCCCAATGGAGTTAGTGCTCCCAATCCGGTAACTACAACCCGTTTTAATTCCATAAAATTTGCCTGTGATAATTAAATTAATTACTTAGCATGCTCTTCTAAGTAAGCATTGGCCTGACCTACAGTAGTAATGGTCTCAGCCTGCTCATCCGGAATAGAAATATTAAATTCTTTTTCAAATTCCATAATTAGTTCTACGGTGTCCAAGCTATCGGCACCTAAATCATTGGTAAAAGAAGCTTCCGGCGTAACCTCTGCTTCATCTACTCCTAATTTGTCAACAATTATTTTCTTTACTCTTGTTGCAATGTCTGACATGATAATTAAATTTAGTTTGTATTGGTTGCAAAAATATACATTTTGAGGTAATTACAAAGAAATAGATATTGTTTGATAAATTCTTTAGAAACTGAATAATAGTTACTATGCTATTAAGTTACTTTTTGCTGTAACTTATTTATTGATTAAATATGTACAATGAAACCTATACCTGTTTTTTATCATAGATGCCATAATAGCAAAAAAATTGTATATTGTTAACCCGTCTCTAAATAAAACCCCAACCTTTATCACAAAAACAATGATTCTGTTATGGCCTTAAAACAAATAGACCACGGCACTAAAGAATACCAGCAGATGGTAAAGCTGAGGAATGAGATATTACGCCAGCCTCTTGGGCTGAAGTTTAGTCCTGATGAATTGGAAAAAGAAAAAGAGGATATTTTAATAGGTGCTTTTGACGAGGATGAAATGCTGGCCTGCTGTATGCTTACCAAAACGGGAAATAACAGCTTAAGGTTAAGGCAAATGGCGGTTCAGAATAATTTACAGGGCAAAGGTATTGGTGCCAGTATGATGAATTTTGCTGAGCTGATATCGAGGGACAAAGGATACAAAAAGCTGATCATGCATGCCAGGGAAACTGCAGTAGGCTTCTACGAAAAACTCGGCTATAAAGTAGTTGGTGATAAATTTACCGAAGTAACTATTCCGCATTTTATAATGGAGAAGAAATTATAGTTGAGAGTCGGGAGCTCGGAGTAGGCCCCTTTGATTTAATGCTGCTTTAACTCCACAAAGCTTCAAGACCCTTGATGTTCTCATCTCCCAACTTACGACTCAAGACTCACGACTTTTTATGGATCTTCGCCCTCAATATCTTCCTTGCCTCATGCACATCATCCCCTTCAAACGCATCTTTGGGTACAATAAAAAATGAGCGGCTGTTAAAATACAGGTGATAAAAATGTGGGCTTTCAATCCAGGTGCTGAAGTCGCTCCAGTTCCAGCTTCTGCCACCTCTTTCATTCTCTATACGGAAAACATCTTCTCCCAATATTGCTTTAAAACGGTCTTTAAATGTTTCTGCTTTCCGGTACACCATATAAGGCATCACAAACCAGAACAGGACCATTAGGGCAAACCATAAAAGCGAGCTTATTAAAAATGCAAAAGGTGATATCTTCTTAAAAAAGAACAGCCCGGCAGACAAAATAGCAAATACATTCACCAGTATCATCATTATCTTGATCTCCCGACGGGTTATAAAATGATACCGCAATGCCTGTATTACTTTTTTCTTATCGTAGGTAAAAAATGAAGATGTCATGCGGCAAATATAAGCACTAGACATCAGTTATTTTTTATCCTATTTTTGAACTAATGTTTTTATTAAACCCTGGTCATTTTATTCTCTATGTTGCTATAGTATTTCTCCCCATTTGCCTATCCTCATGCAATGAAAAAAGGGAAGACAGGCAGATCGAACGCTCGTTCTATTACTGGAAATCAGTTTTAAGCCTAACCGATTTTGAAAAGCAAAGGCTGGATTCCCTCAAGGTAAAAACGATCTACCTTAAATTCTTTGATGTGGATTGGAATGAGTCTGCCAAAGGCCCCGTGCCTGTGGCGAAGCTTACTGTTAATGAAACTTCTATAGCATCTTTAAGATCAGCGGGCACCAATAATTTTAAATGCAATATCATTCCCGTGATATTTATCACCAACGAATGCATCAGTAAAATTGATACTTCACAAATTGCAGTGCTTGGCAATAATATTGCAGACCTTACTTTTAAACTTATCTCAGGAAATGCATTTAACGATATTTTAGAAATACAATTTGACTGTGACTGGACAGCTTCAACTAAAGAAAAATATTTTGATTTAATAAAACAGTTTAAAAAAAGGTTTGTCAAAACCCCTTTATCAGCTACCATACGCCTGCATCAAATAAAATTTATTAACAAGACCGGCATACCGCCTGTTGACAGGGGGTTACTAATGTGTTATAATATGGGTAATTTAAAAGACCCTGCCACAAAAAATTCCATTTTACAAACGACAGAGTTAAAAAAATATATTGGCAACCTTTCCAGCTATCCTTTGCCCCTGGATATTGCCCTGCCATTATTCAACTGGAAGGTTTTATACCGTAATAATATATACACCGGTTTAATACAAAATTTACCCCAGGCTGTATTCCAAAATTCATTTTCAAAGAGAACAGGGAACCGTTATGAAATTTTAAAGGATACTTTATTGGAGGGGCATGCTTTAAAAAAGGGAGATATACTACGGGATGAGCAAAGCGATATAAAAGAAATACTGGCTGCCGCCCATGAGATCGGCAGGCACATAAAAAATACCCGGCTACGGGTATCACTCTACCATCTTGATTCCCTAATTTTAAGCAAATACCCAACGCATGAACTGGAAAGCATTTATAACAGCCTGTATTAGCATGGCCATTGTTTCTTTTCCGCAAAACATTATTGGATGCGGACCCGAAGCCGACCCTTATGATTATTACACCTCCTTCTTTCATCAAAACCTGCCGGAAGCAAATGGCTACCGCCCTTTTTATTATACGGGCTATAATTTTTTATACGATTCAAATGAGCCTGCATCAGTGCCTGATATACTTGCCGGGGAATGGGCAGCTTATTGCGGAGTTCCTGTAAAAAATGCTGATGCAAAAAAACTGGTAAACAAATTTTCATTGAAAGACCTCAATAATCTATACTACCACATTGAAAAAAATCAACCCCTAAAAATACCCGACTCGGTAAAACAAAACAGCATGACGGATTATTTTATCCGCACAAAAGATATAGAAGCGCTTGGATATATTCTGTATGCAAAACAGGTAGAGCCTTATGTTATTGGCGGAGAGATTGATTGGCAACCAGCAGAAAGAGACAGCCTTAAAATGGTTAAGCTTATCAAAAGCGGTCAACAATTATACGCAGCTGCAAAAAAAGATATCTTCAAATTAAAATATGCTTACCAGTTTATCAGGCTTGCGCATTACAGCGTTAGATATGCCGATGCTATAAACTGGTATGATGAATATGTTACTAAAACTACAAGCAACAGCGTATTGCAACCATTGAGCCTGGCTTTAAAGGCTGGCGCCTTATTCCGCAGCGGCCAGCAAAAAGAAGCAGCTTATTTATTCAGTAAAGTTTTTGCAGCTACCAATGCAAAAAAAATATCTAATTACCTGGGCTTTAAATGGAGCGTAAATTCAGAAGCTGGTAAAGCTGAATACATTGCTATGGGTAAGAATGATAAAGAAAAAGCTGACATCATTGCCCTGTTTACATTAGGCAGCACAAACAATGACCTGGGTAACCTCAAAGATATCTTCAGGCTTCATCCTTCCAGCGAACAACTTGAAGCACTGGTAGTAAGGGAGATAAACAAACTGGAAGAAAAATACCTTACCCCTGTATTACAAAATGTACAAGGCGGCAAGGCTTTTTATTTTACCTGGACGGATGCTGATTCAGACAGCATTATTACCGATGCCCGAAAAGAAGTACAGGCATTGGCTTCTTTTTTACACGAAGCTGCTCAATCGCCTGCAGTAAAAAATGCAGGGCTGCTTGAAACCTCGGCAGCCTATGCCTCTTACATGATCAAGGATTATGCTGTTGCAAAAAAATACCTGGCAACTGCCAATAAAATGCAGCTTACCCAAAAAGTAAAAGATCAATGGGCCCTCACCAATTTACTGATAACCATTAATGAGCAGGATAAAATTGATGCTGCATTTGAAGAGCAATTATTACCATCCATAAAATGGCTGGAAGAAAGGGTGAAAAATGAGAAGCCCGTGGAAGTAGACTATTGGCAGGTACAGCAATGGCGAAATATTTACCGAAACCTCATGAGTGAGATCATAGCAAAGCGCTACCATGAGCAGGGAGACCTGGCAAAAGAAACCTTATCCATTGGTGCTGCAGACTGGATCATGAGCAGTCATTATAATGGATTGTCTTTTTTAAGAAATAACCTGATGAGTAAAGATGTTGAAAAACTTTATGCCTTGCAGAACGGTAAACAACCGAATAAATTCGAAAGCTATCTATTCAGTCATAACTCGGTTACAAAAAAAGAAGTGATAGATTTTGCCGGAACTTCTTATTTAAGAGAGAATAATTACAGCAAAGCCATAGCCTGGTTTAAAAGATCAGCCGACAAAGAAGGGATCAATAAAAATCCGTTCGTAGATATTTTATACGACCGTGAAGAACAGTTTGCTTCAGATAAAAAATTCACTATAAGCAAACTTGCTTTTGCACAACAAATGCTGAAGCTTGAGCAACAGGCAAAACAACCGGCACTGGCTGCAAATAGTTATTATAAACTGGCGCTCGGCATGTACAATACGAGTTATTACGGACATACCTGGGAACTGGTACATTATGACCGTAGCGGCAGCGATGGTTATTATATACCGAAGAATGCAACTGGTTTTCAAAAAGAATACTATGGTGTTTTTAAAGCACACAACTATTTTGAAAAAGCAATGAAAGCAAGCACCGATAAGAATTTTAAAGCCCGTTGTCTGTTCATGATGGCTAAATGTGCACAGAAGCAATTACACAGGCCGCAATATGAAGATTATACAAGCAACTATGATAAGATGAGTACTGATGAAGATCTGTACTTTATAAAATTCAAGCAGAATAAATATTTTCCGCAGTTTGTAAAAGAATATGGCAACACAGCTTTTTATAAAGAGGCTTTCAGCACCTGCAGTTATTTAAGGGATTTTGTGAGGAAGAAATAAATCTCTTGCACTTATTCCGTAGGAACATTTCATGGGTAGAATAAACCCAAAAAGAGCACGAGGCGTTCCGAAGGAACGCTTTGTGCTTTTGCCTGGTCTCTACCCACAACAATATCCTGACGGAACTAAAAATGCTCAGCAATTGTTTTTTAAAAACAAAAAAAACGACAAAATCATATTTACAACGATGATGACCAAAGAGATAAAATTTGACCCACAAAAAAACCACCGGTTTTTACACTGATGGTTTAATTTATGTTCGTGCTTATTCAAACTGTTAACAAGTCTCCCCTTGGGGGAGATTTAGAGGGGCCTAACTACAGCCCATACTATTACCACAATTCAGGCATTTGTAACAGGTGCCGCTGCGTACTGTTATATGTCCGCATGTATTGCAGGCAGGTGCATCGCTTTGCATGCTTTTAGCTGCTGCATTTACGGCATCCATACCATTCGGTGCTTTTACATGAGCAGTGCGGTGCTGGGCCGGTTGTGTTGCACCATTGGTTGCGCCTGCAATCACCCTCACTTCACTCAGCTCAGGTTTACGGTCGCCAATGGTAGGTGTATTCTGGTCCCACTCTGCGTTACCTAAATTTTGTACTTCGGGTGCATCCAATACATGAACTAAATCGTTTCTACCTAAATATTCATAGGCCAGTGAACGGAAGATAAAATCAATAATGGATGTTGCGCTCTTGATATTCGGATGATCAACCATACCGCTTGGCTCAAAACGGGTGAAAACAAATTTCTCAACATACTCCTCTAAAGGCACACCATATTGGAGGCCGATAGAAATAGCTATGGCAAAACAGTTGAGCATACTACGCATGGTAGCGCCTTCTTTGGCCATATCAATAAATATTTCTCCTAAGGTTCCGTCATTATATTCACCGGTACGCAGGAACAATGCCTGCCCGTTTATTTTTGCTTTTTGTGTAAAGCCCCTGCGCTTGGCTGGTAATGCACGCCTTTCAACGATCATGGCCAGCTGGCGCTTTAAGGTTGTATCGGCGCTGTTCTGCACACGCTTGTTCATTTCATCCAGCAGGTCATCAATAGTTAACTTACCCATATCAACCATGGTAGAAATATCAGCGGCCAATGCTGCTGCATTCTCTTCACTGATCGCTTCATCAAGTTTCTTTTTCTTATCGCTCTTGTTGCTTAATGGTTGTGATAATTTAGAACCGTCACGGTATAAAGCACAGGCTTTTAAACCCAGCTCCCAGCTTAACCTGTACGAGTCTGCAATTTCATCCTGTGTGGCTTCGTTTGGCAGGTTGATCGTTTTAGAAATGGCGCCACTTAAGAAAGGTTGTGCAGCACCCATCATACGGATATGTCCGTGTGCATGAATGAAACGCTCGCCAATCTGTCCGCATTTGTTAGCACAATCAAATACTGAAAGATGCTCGTCTTTTAAATAAGGAGCGCCTTCAACCGTCATAGTACCGCAGATGTAAATATTAGCTGCTTCAATTTCTTCATCACTGAATCCTAAAGCTTCCAGTAAGCTCCAGCCAAAATCCTGGTATTGCTCAGGTTTAAATCCAAGTCTTTCCAGGCAGGCTTCACCCAAGGTATATTGATTGAAAACAAAGCCGATCTCGAAAGCTGCACCTAATACTCCATTCAGTTTATCTATATCTTCCTGTGTAAAACCTTTCTCTATTAATGTTTTTGTATTAATGAAAGGAGATTTATCAAGAGATGCATGTCCTTTTGCATAAGCAACTATTTCTTCAATTTCTTTTTCGCTGTATTTTAAATTACGCAAAGCCTGTGGCACACTCTGGTTAATGATCTTGAAATAACCACCACCACTTAATTTTTTAAATTTCACCAAGGCAAAATCAGGTTCAACACCGGTTGTATCGCAATCCATTACCAGGCCAATAGTGCCTGTTGGGGCAATTACGGTTGTTTGTGCATTGCGGTAGCCGTACTTCTCTCCCATTTGCACGGCATCATCCCATGCCTTGGTGGCGGCTTTCAATAAATAATCAGGACAATATTTTGCGTTGATACCCTGTGGTTTTATTTCAATGCCTTCGTATGCATCAGCTGCATCGTAAGCTGCAGCACGATGGTTACGCATTACACGTAACATGTGCACTTTATTTTCTTCGTACTTATCAAATGCGCCTAAAAAGCTTGCAAGCTCTGCTGAAGTTTTATAAGATACCCCGGTCATGATGGCGGTAATAGCCCCTGCAATACCTCTTGCCTCTTCACTATCGTAAGCAATACCGCTTACCATTAACATAGAGCCCAGGTTTGCAAATCCTAATCCAAGTGTTCTGTAATCGTAACTTAATTGAGCAACTTCTTTTGACGGGAACTGCGCCATTAAAACAGATATTTCTAAAACAACTGTCCATAAGCGGCAGGTATGTTCAAAACCGGCTACATTAAAGCTGTTATCGCTTTCATCAAAGAACTGGCGAAGATTAACACTGGCTAAATTACAGGCCGTGTTATCCAGGAACATGTATTCACTACAGGGGTTAGAAGCCCTGATGGGACCACCTTCGGGGCAGGTATGCCATTCGTTGATGGTAGTATCATATTGTGTGCCGGGATCAGCACAACGCCATGCGGCATAAGTGATCTGCTCCCATAATTCCTTTGCCTTTACTTTTTTCATTACCCTTCCATCACTTCTGCCTTTAAGTTCCCATTCACCATCTTCATCCAAAATTTTAAAGAACTCATTTGGTATGCGGATGGAGTTGTTGCTGTTTTGTCCACTTACTGTTCTGTAAGCTTCACCTTCATAATCGCTGGCATAACCAGCAGCTATTAAAGCAGCAACCTTATCTTCTTCCTGAACTTTCCAATTAATAAACTTTTCAATTTCGGGGTGATCAAGATCCAGACAAACCATTTTGGCTGCCCTTCTTGTTGTACCACCACTTTTAATAGCACCTGCGGCACGGTCGCCAATTTTTAAGAAACTCATTAAGCCGCTTGATGTACCACCACCGCTTAATTTTTCACCTTCGCCACGGATGCTGCTGAAGTTGGTACCTACACCACTACCATATTTAAATATTCTTGCTTCCCGTACCCAAAGATCCATGATGCCACCTTCATTAACCAGATCGTCATTAACACTTAAAATAAAGCAGGCATGAGGTTGCGGACGCTCATAAGCATTAGCCGATTTTTTTAACTGGCCGTCTTTTGCATCTACATAATAATGGCCCTGTGGTTTTCCGGTAATGCCATACACTTCGTGCAGGCCGGTGTTAAACCATTGCGGACTGTTGGGTACGCAGGCCTGGTTTAAAATTGAGTACACCAACTCATCATAAAAAATAAGTGCATCATTTGCTGTTGCAAAATAATCATAACGTTCACCCCATACACGCCAGCAATGAGCCATACGATGTGCAACCTGTTTAACAGTTGTTTCTCTACCTGTTGTACCATCTTCTTTAGGTACGCCTGCTTTCCTGAAATATTTCTGTGCCAGAATATCCGTAGCGATCTGGCTCCATTGTTTTGGAACTTCCACATTATCCATCTGGAAAACAATTTCGCCTGATGGATTTTTAATTACGGAAGTACGGTAGTCATACTCAAACATATCGAATGGACTAACGTCATCTTTAGTAAACTGCCGTGTAAACTGTAGTCCTTTTGCAGGTTGTGATTTCTTTGACATAATATATTAATAGCTTTGGTAGATGGGTTAAGTAATGTTAAGCAAACGAAAATATTTGTATTGCATGAACAAACAAACCTTTAAATATTAACACGTGTGGAAAAAGACGTGGATAATTTTGCAGATGCAAACGGGTATTGCCTTTGCTTACTTTTCCCCATTTTTTTTAAAATTTCTTTACAGAATTTCTTGGAATTTTCAGTAAAGATTCAATGGGTTGATTTCAGGCTGTTTTAGTGCTTTTTGCAGAAAATGAAATTATAGGCAGTTTATACTTTATCATACCATTCCAAAAAAAAATATTAGCGCTACTTCACCAGCAATCTACTGTGTTTTAAACTTTTTTGAGGCTGCCTGGTAAAACTTAATTTTCTCTTCAGGCTTTTCATGCGATTATGCACAGTAAACAGCGCATCTATTGCATATATAAATAGTAATGAGTAGATTTATAAAAAACCAACTGTTATGAATAAAAAAACACTGTTCTACATTCTTGGTGTAGTATGTATCATTGCAGCAGCTGCAATGTATTTTATCGGCAAAGATTCCAGTCATTTATCTGAGCTGCAGGATTTCTGGTGGATACCGCTTCCGATTGCGGCATTAGCATTGCTTGTAGCAAACAAAAAATAACAAAAAAAATCCCCCGATGCATCGGGGGATTTTTTTACGCTTTGAAAACTATATTTGTAAACATGAGAGCAGTTATTCAAAGAGTTTCGCAGGCCAGTGTTAGTATCAATGATATGGTTAAAGCTGAGATCGGTTCAGGGCTACTTGTATTAATTGGTATTGAAGATGGGGATAACAGTGAAGATATTGAATGGCTAAGCAATAAGATCGCCAACCTACGCATTTTTGATGACGAGAACAAGGTGCCCAATATTTCTGTAAAGGATATAGCTGGCGATATTTTACTGGTAAGCCAGTTCACCTTACATGCTTCTACAAAAAAAGGGAACAGGCCATCCTACCTAAAAGCCAGCAAACCTGCTATTGCCATACCCCTTTATGAAAAAATGATTAATCAATTAGAAAATGACCTGGGGAAGAAAATTTATACCGGCGAGTTTGGTGCAGATATGAAAGTATCGCTTTTAAATGATGGACCGGTTACTATTGTGATTGATACTAAAAACAAAGAATGATTGGATTACACTGATTTTTACGAATTACACCAATTTAGCTTTAGCAATGACTGAATTATTATTTAAAGAAGAATCTTTTAGAATTATTGGTGTTTGTATGGAGATACATAAAACACTTGGAATGGGGTTAAAGGAAATAAATTATAAAGATGCCATGGAAATGGATTTTGCTGAACAAGGTATTAATTATAACAGGGAAAAGAAGTTTACTGTAAAATATAAAGATAAGATCCTTCAAAATCCTTATGTAGCTGATTTTGTTGTCTATGACTCCATCATTATCGAAGTAAAGTCAGTAGCAGCCATCATAGATGTCCATTTAGCACAAGGATTGAGTTATTTAGCTGTTTCCGGAATGAAGCTGGCATTAGTTATTAACTTTGGAGAACGCTCCTTAACCTGGAAAAGAATTGTTTTATAATCCGTGTAATTAGTTTTAATTAGTGTAATAAACAGATCTCATGACTATACAACAAGCACAATCAGATATTGACCAATGGATAAAAACCGTTGGTGTAAAATATTTTAATGAACTTACAAATCTTGGCATACTGATGGAAGAAGTTGGGGAACTAAGCAGGCTGATGGTTAGAAAATATGGAGAGCAATCTTTTAAAGAATCAGATAAGGGCACAGATATAGCAGATGAATTGGCAGATGTTTTGTGGGTACTGATCTGTCTGGCCAATCAAACCGGCGTTAGCTTAACTGAAGCTCTCGAAAAAAATTTCGAAAAGAAAAATTTAAGAGATGGGGAAAGACATAAAAATAATAAGAAACTTAATTGATAAAATGAAAAAGTTGACAAAAAGTATATGGTCAATCACCAAACAGTCCTTTTCTGATTTTATAGATAATAAGGTACTTAAACTGAGTGCCGCACTGGCTTACTATACCATTTTTTCGTTACCCGCCATGCTGATCATCATAATTTCTGTCAGTAATATTTTCTACGGCAGGGAGGCAATTGAGGGAACATTATACGAGCAGATCGCCGGATTAGTGGGTAATGATGCAGCGTTGCAGGTACAGCAAACTATACGTGGTGCAGCATTATCACAGAGCAGCTATTTTGCCACAATAGTCGGCATCATTACTTTATTAATTGGTGCTACAAGTGTATTCAGCGAAATACAGGACTCGATAAATCATATCTGGAAATTAAAATCAAAACCAAAAGGAACGGGCATTCTGAGAATGCTGGTAATCCGCCTCCTTTCTTTCTCTTTGGTAATAAGCCTTGGATTTTTATTACTTGTATCGCTGCTTATTAATGGGGCAATGGATGCACTCCTTGATCGGCTTACCCAGGTGTTTCCTCAGCTCACGGTGATCATGGTCTATGTTTTTAATGTTATTCTCACATTTATTATCACCTCCTTATTATTTGGAATGATATTTAAAGTACTGCCCGATGCCCGTGTAAAATGGAAACATGTAAGAGCCGGTGCATTTACCACTGCTGCACTTTTTATGGTAGGTAAATTTTTAATCGGGTATTATATAGGTCACAGTGAACTGTCATCTACCTATGGAACAGCAGGCACTGTAATTGTAATGTTGGTTTGGGTTTATTATTCGGCTATGATCTTATATTTTGGTGCAGTGTTTACGCATGCATATGCAGCACATACCGGCAGTCGTATTTATCCAAACAGCTATGCAGTTTGGGTGCAGGAAATTGAAGTGGAATCAGTAACACCAATCGAACATCAACCTGAAGCAAAAGCAGTTATTCCAACAACCGATACACCGCCGAAGCCAACGCCATAGCCTGATTCAGATAAAAATTAATTTGCTGATCTTTTTATTCTGTTAACCTCAAAATAATAGGCTGCAAACATTCCAGCAGAAAACAACAGGAAAAGAATGCTTGTATTTACCATAACCCTGTATATCCCGATCAATAAGAAAAGGATGGCAAAAATTAAAAACCAGCTTCGCATATCTGGGCGGTGTGCAACAAAAACCTTAGCTATATCCTCTTCGGTATAACCTGCTTCTATCAATTCATTTTTTATTTCTCCTTCTGGAATACCAGACCTCAACTGTTTTCTTACCTGCTTTATTTTTTCGTCCGTTATCATATTTAAAGCTTTTACTTCCAGCGTTTGTAATGCCCAAAGATAGGCTGATGTTCTGTACCCATTTATTTTTACCTTTGCGCCCTATGGCAAACGAAGCAAATAATTTCCAAGAGCTGATCTCTCATTGTAAGGAATACGGTTACATTTTTCAGTCATCCGAAATATATGATGGCCTGGCGGCGGTGTACGACTATGGACAGAATGGCGCCCAGTTAAAAAAGAACATCCGTGATTACTGGTGGAAAAGTATGACCCAGATGCATGATAATATTGTGGGTATTGATGCTGCTATCTTCATGCACCCAACCACCTGGAAGGCCAGCGGCCACGTTGATAATTTCAGCGACCCGATGATTGATAATAAAGACAGTAATAAAAGGTATAGGATTGATCATTTGATCGAAGGCTATGCTGAAGAGCAATTGGCAATTGGCAATGAGCAATTGGCAAAGGAGCTTTTAGCCTCGATGGATTCATTGCTGGCTGCAAATGATTATACAGGAATAAAAAAGCTGATTGAAAACAATAAGATCAAATGTGCCATCAGCAAAACATGCAACTGGACAGATGTTAGAGAATTCAACCTCATGTTCAGTACACAGATAGGCAGCGTGGCCGAAGAAAGTGATACCATTTATTTAAGGCCCGAAACTGCACAAGGTATTTTCGTAAATTTTTTAAACGTACAAAAAACCGGCCGTATGAAAATACCTTTTGGTATTGCACAAACCGGCAAGGCTTTCCGTAACGAAATTGTTGCAAGGCAATTTATTTTCCGAATGCGTGAATTTGAGCAGATGGAAATGCAGTTCTTTGTTCGCCCCGGTACTCAAATGGAATGGTATAATTTCTGGAAAGCCGAAAGAAAGAAATGGCATGAGAGTTTGGGCATACCTGCTGAAAAATTACGCTATCATGATCATGTTAAACTTGCCCATTACGCCGATGCAGCTTTGGATATTGAATTTGAATTTCCCTTTGGCTGGAAAGAGCTGGAAGGTATTCACAGTCGTACCGACTTTGATTTGAAGCAACACCAGGAATTCAGCAAAAAGAAAATACAGTATTTTGATAATGATGTAGATCCTGCTACCAATAAGCCTTACGGAAACTATACACCGTTTGTTGTAGAAACTTCCGTTGGTTTAGACAGGCTTTTCTTAACCATCATCAGCCTGACATATAAAGAAGAGAAATGGCTGAAAGAAGATGGAACCGAAGACAGCCGTGTGGTTTTAAAAATACCTGCAAAGATTGCGCCTACCAAACTGGCTATTCTTCCTTTATTAAAAAAAGATGGCCTGCCAGAAATCGCAAATGAACTGATGGATGATTGCAAGAGCAGCTTTATGTGTTTTTATGAAGAGAAAGATGCGATTGGTAAAAGGTACAGAAGGATGGATGCTATTGGTACTCCTTTCTGTGTAACTATAGATCATCAAACCAAAGAAGACAATACGGTTACGATACGATACAGGGATACCATGATGCAGGAAAGGATTGCACTAAGTGAAGTAAAGAAACTGGTGATGGAAAAGATCATTTAAAATATACCGTTTACATTTTTCAAAGCTGCCGGCCTTTAACGCCGGCAGCTTTTTTATTGCTGCAATAAAGCGGATATGATTTATATCAGCACTTACCGTGAAGTAAATCAATGTATAATGTAGGGCTTAATTTTAATTTGGTCTGCAATTCTACTATTCATCAACCCGATATTATGTCAACAACCGACATTACAAAACCGGCGGACCTTACAGCACATGCTGATGGTACAGGCCCGTTGAGAAAACAACGTCCTTTGTACGTTGATTTTATGCCGCCCTGCAACAGCGCCTGCCCTGCCGGCGAAAACATCCAGGCATGGATGAGCTTTGCACAGGCAGGAAATTATTTTGAAGCATTTCAAACCCTGGTGGAAGACAATCCCTTTCCGGCCATCATGGGCCGGGTTTGTGTAAAGCCCTGCGAAACGGGCTGCAACAGAACTCATATTGATACCACGGTAAATATTCATGCAGTGGAGCGGTACATCGGCGATGAAGCCATCAGACAAAAATGGCCAGTACAGTTTAAAGCTCATGCAACAGGCAAAAAAGTATTGGTAATTGGTGCTGGGCCATCAGGCTTATCTGCTGCTTATCACATGGCCCGCATGGGGCACGAGGTTGTAGTATATGAAGCCGGAGAACATGCCGGAGGTTTAATGTGGTCCGGTATTCCCGACTATCGTTTACCAAAAGAGATACTCGATTTTGAAGTAGGTAGAATTGTAAGAGCCGGAGTAAAAATAGAACTGAATCATAAGGTACAGGATATACTGCAGGAAAAAGAAGCTGGTGGTTTTGACGCCGTTTACCTGGGTATCGGCGCAGGCCTTATTCACCAGGAAGATTTTGAGCATGACGATTCTGTTTACATAACAGATGCTTTTAGCTTTTTTAAAGAAGCCAGGTCAAATCCTTCTCCTTTCATAAAAAAGAAAGTAGTGATTTATGGCGGTGGTAAGCTGGCACTCTACCTCGCCAGGATGGTAAAAAGATTTGGATCGGAAGCCACGGTATATTTTGTCGGCGATAAAAAGTTAATGCCCGCTTATGATTATGAAACAGAAGATGCACTCGCCGAAGGAGTGGATGTGCAGCTTTTAAAAAGCATTAAAAGCATCAGCAAAAATAAAATTACGCTGGAGCAGATGAAAGTGGAGAAAGCAAAAGCGGTTGGTTGCAACGAATTTGAAACCATTGATGCAGATGTATTGATTGTTGCCAATAAACAGGAAACGGATTCAGGTTTCCTGCGTTCAATAACAGGCATCGTGTTAAATGAAGACGGCACTATTAAAATTGATATGCAACGCATGGCCGGCCACGAAGGGATATTTGCCGGGGGCGATATGCTGCCGGGCGAAAACCGCAGTGCCACCATTGCAATAGGCCAGGGCAAAAAAGCCGCCAAATATATTGACGCATTTTTAAAAGGCAATGCATTTCAAAAACGGGAGAAACACGCCACAGCCAGTTACAAAAAACTACACATGTGGTACAAAACAGATGCCCCGCAAAAAGAACAGGATAAACTCAGTCCCGAGGTAGCCATTCAGAATTTTAATGAAGTAAACGCCGGCTTATCAGAAAAAGAAGCCCGGTACGAAGCCCAGCGTTGTTTAAGCTGTGGCAACTGTTTTGAATGTGATGGTTGTTTTGGTGCATGCCCCGAAGATGCAATTATAAAACTGGGCGCCGGTAACCGCTACAAATTTAATTACGATGCCTGCACAGGATGTGGCGTTTGCTTTGAGCAATGCCCCTGTCATGCCATTGAAATGATTCCCGAACCTGTTAAATCAATTTAAAATGCCCAATAAAAATAAATTAATTGTAACTATAGATGGAAACGAGGCTGCGGCTTATGTTGCTTACCGGGTTAATGAAATTTGTGCTATCTATCCCATCACGCCTTCATCCACTATGGCCGAACTGGCAGATGAATGGAGTGCCAAAGGCATCAAAAATATCTGGGGAAATGTACCTGATGTAATAGAAATGCAAAGTGAAGGTGGAGCTGCCGGTACCGTGCATGGTGCCTTACAAACAGGTGCCTTAACAACAACCTTTACAGCATCGCAGGGCTTAATGCTGATGCTGCCCAACATGTATAAGATAGCTGGTGAACTTACCGCTACTGTATTTCATATTGCCGCCCGTTCGCTGGCAGCACAGGGCCTTTCTATCTTTGGCGATCACCAGGATGTGATGGCTGCAAGAACAACCGGCTTTGCTATGCTTAGCTCTGCAAGTGTGCAGGAGGCGCATGATTTTTCGCTGATTGCACAGGCAGCAACCCTGCGTTCCCGGATACCATTCATGCATTTTTTTGATGGCTTCCGCACTTCGCATGAAGTGAATAAGCTGGAACTTTTATCTGACGAACAGATAAAATCAATGATACCGGATGAATATGTTTTTGCACACCGAAAAAGAGCGCTGAATCCCGATCATCCTTTTATCAGGGGAACCGCACAAAACCCCGATGTATATTTTCAGGGCAGGGAAACGGTTAACAAATTTTATGACGACACCGTTGGTATTGTTGATGATGTTATGAAGTATTTTGAAAAACTGACAGGCAGAAAGTATGAACTGTTTGAATATACAGGCACAGCAGATGCAGAAAGAGTGATCATCATTATGGGCTCTGGCGGAGAAACCGTTTCTGAAACAGTTAATGCCCTGAATGCAGCGGGTGAAAAGGTTGGTGTGGTGCAGGTTCGTTTATATCGCCCGTTCTCTTTGGAGCATTTGGTAAAATCATTGCCTGCTTCTGTTACATCAATTGCAGTTTTAGACCGCACTAAAGAATCAGGCGCTTCCGGCGAACCTATGTACCAGGATGTGTTATCAACGTTGGTGAGTGCATTGCAGCAGGGTAAAATCAAACAACTACCCAATATGGTCGGTGGCCGCTATGGTCTTTCTTCCAAAGAGTTTACACCCGCCATGGTGAAAGCTGTTTACGATGAATTGAAGAAGGATCATCCCAAAAATAATTTTACCATCGGTATTAATGATGATGTAACGCACACCAGTTTGCAGTATGATGAATCCTATACGCTGGATGAATCAGCATGGCGGCAGGCACTGTTCTTTGGTTTGGGTGCAGATGGCACAGTTGGTGCCAATAAAAATACCATTAAGATCATTGGCGAAAATACCGACCTCTATGGCCAGGGTTATTTTGTGTACGATTCAAAAAAATCGGGAGCCAGAACGGTTTCTCATTTGCGGTTCGGCCCAAAACCCATCAGGGCACCATATCTTATAAGCAAAGCCGATTTTATTGCCAGCCATCAATTCAACTTTACCGAAAAAGTAGAGATGCTGAACTTTATAAAATCCGGCGGAACTTTTTTACTCAACAGTCCTTTTAATAAAGAAGAAGTTTGGGACAAACTACCGAGATCTGTTCAGCAGGAGATCATCAGCAAAAAACTTTTATTATATATTATTGATGCCAACACGGTTGCCAAAGACACCGGTATGAACGGCAGGATCAACACCATCATGCAAACCTGTTACTTTGCATTAAGTGGTGTATTGCCAAAGGAAGAAGCAATTGAACAGATTAAACATACCATTGAAAAAACCTATACCAAAAAAGGAAGGGCAGTAGTAGAGAAAAATTTTGAAGCAGTAGATGCAACATTGGCAAATTTATTTGAAGTACCGGTTCCTGCAGCGGCCAGTTCAACTGCCGAAATGCTTGCAGTTGTTGGTACAGATGCACCTGATTTTGTAAAGGATGTTACCGCAAAAATGATGTCGGGACATGGTGATGAATTGCCTGTAAGCAAAATGTCGGTTGATGGCACCTATCCAAGCGGCACTACCAAATGGGAGAAAAGAAATATCAGCGAGCAGGTGCCTTTGTGGGAACCTGATCTTTGCATACAATGTGGCAACTGCGCATTTGTTTGTCCGCATAGTGTAATACGTGCTAAATTTTACAACGAAGGTTTTTTAAAAAATGCCCCGGATGGTTTTCAATCTGCACCCATTAATTCAAGAGGCTTTCCCGAAACCAAATACACGTTACAGGTTTATGCCGAAGATTGTACCGGCTGTAATTTATGTGTTGAAGCTTGCCCTGCTTCCGATCCAATAAACCGCTCTTTTAAAGCCATCAATATGACAGAGAAAGAACCCGATCCGCTAAAAATAAAAAAGCAGATCAGCTTCTTTGAAGATCTTCCCTGGAACAACCGCTCCGAAATTAATTTCTCCACCGTGCATGGTGCACAGTTTATGGAACCGTTATTCGAGTTCTCCGGAGCCTGCGCCGGTTGCGGCGAAACACCGTACATTAAATTACTATCGCAGTTATTTGGCGATCGTTTGTTGGTTGCCAATGCAACAGGTTGTTCTTCCATCTATGGCGGCAATTTACCAACCACACCCTGGACAATGAATGCTGCCGGACAAGGGCCGGCCTGGTCAAATTCTTTGTTTGAAGACAATGCAGAATTTGGCCTGGGCATGCGTATGACGGCCGATCATCAATTGACTATGGCTCATCGCTTATTGTTACAACTGGCGCCACAGCTCGGTAATGCATTTGTAGATGAAATCATTCATGCGCCGCAATTACAGGAATCTGAAATTGCCGCACAGCGAAAAAGAATTGAAGTACTGAAAGAGAAATTGCTAACTATTAACGAAGCATCTGCACAACATTTATTTTCTGTTTGCGAACAGTTGGTTCACCGCAGTGTATGGCTGGTGGGAGGCGATGGCTGGGCTTATGATATTGGTTACGGTGGACTGGATCATGCTTTGGCAAGTGGAAAAAATATCAATATCCTGGTGCTGGATACGGAAGTGTACAGCAATACCGGTGGACAAAGTTCTAAATCCACCCCAACGGCTGCTTCTGCAAAATTTGCATCGGCTGGTAAACGTGGCGGTAAAAAAGACCTTGCCATGCAGGCCGTGTCTTATGGTAATGTATATGTAGCAAGAATTGCGTTTGGTGCCAATCCGCAGCAAACCATGCTGGCCATGCGTGAGGCAGAAGCTTACAATGGACCATCGCTGATACTGGCATACAGCCATTGCATTGCACATGGTTACGACCTGAAAGACGGGCTTACCCAGCAGAACAATGCGGTTGCAAGCGGCTACTGGCCATTGATGCGGTACAATCCTGCTTTAAGAATAAAAAAACTGAACCCTTTTATTCTTGATTCTACCAGGCCCAATATGCCATTAAAAGAATTTGCTTACAAGGAACTGCGTTACAAAGTACTTACGCAAACCAATCCTGAAGAAGCAGAAGAACTGATGACACTGGCACAGGAGATGGTGAACCAGCGCTGGAAAAATTATGAAGAACTGGCAACAAAAACTGCCAGCGACTTTACACCGGTTGCGTGATATAATTAATAATGAGATGTCAGGGTGAGCTTGTCGAACCCGGTGTACTATAACGAACCCGCCTTCGACAAACTCAGGCTGACATAATGATTGCTTAAAAACTAAAATTATTTTTTATGGACTTACAAACAACTTACATGGGATTAAACCTGAAATCACCCATCGTGGTTTCTGCCTGTACCTTATCAGAAGAAGTTGGCAACATTGTTCAGATGGAAGATTCCGGGGCAGGTGCCGTTGTATTATTCTCCCTGTTTGAAGAGCAGCTTAAAAAAGAAGAAGCAAAGTATGAAGCCATTGTAAGCAGCACCAGCAATATGTTTGCAGAGGCCAGTGATTTTTTTCCTGACCTTGATGCTTATCACAAAGGGTCGGACCAGTACCTGGAAATAATCCGTAAGGCAAAAGAAAAAGTGAACATTCCTGTTATTGCCAGCTTAAACGGTATAACCAATGAAGGCTGGATAAGTTATGCAAGGCAGATGGAACAGGCTGGTGCAGATGGCCTGGAGATAAATATCTTTTTTATTCCGGCTGATGTACATTTATCAACTTCGGCAGTTGAGTATCGTTACCTGAATATTATTGACGAAGTAAAAGCCACGGTTAAAATTCCGATGGCCGTAAAACTAAATCCATATTTCAGTGCCATGGGTAATATGGCCAAGCGCATGCAGGAATATAAAGCCGATGCGTTGGTTTTATTCAACCGCTTTTATCAGCCCGATTTTGATATCAACCAATTAACACTGCTGCATAATTTACAATACAGTGAATCGAATGAGATCAGGTTACCACTATTATGGATTGCACTTCTGTATGGACGTATCCCAATTTCGCTGGCAGCCACAACCGGTGTGCAAAGTTCCATTGAAGTAATCAAATACATTTTAGCCGGTGCAGATGTTGCTATGACAGCTTCGGCCTTATACAAAAATGGCATTGGTTATTTAAAAACAATGAATAAAGAGCTGGAATCATGGATGCTTACAAAAGGATTTGAAAGTATTGATTCTTTTAAAGGCGTGATGAGCCAGCAGCATATTTCAGATCCTACCGGTTACGAAAGGGCCAATTATATTAAAGTATTGGAAAGCCAGAAGTAAATGCACAAGAAAGTTATTGAGCTGTTAGCACCGGCCGGTTCTTTCAACAGCCTTCAGACTACAATCAATGCAGGTGCAAATGCCATTTATTTCATTCACAGAAAATAACCAAGGCCTGCCCGTTAAGGGTGATCAAGGTTTTATAAAATCACTTCTTTATAATTTGCTTTCAACTGCAGCCTGCGCAGCAGCTAAACGTGCAATAGGCACACGGAATGGAGAACAACTTACATAATTCATGCCCAGCCTGTGAAAGAATTTTACGCTGTCTGCATCTCCGCCATGTTCACCACAAATACCCACTTTAAGATGCGGCTTGGCTTTTCGTCCTCCGTTTATACCAGCCCTTACCAATTCCCCTACACCATCCTGGTCAATGGTTTGAAACGGATCGTAGGGAAGTATTTTCAGATCAAGGTATTTAGGTAAGAAACCGCCAATATCATCACGACTGAATCCAAAACTCATTTGAGTAAGATCATTGGTTCCATAACTGAAGAAGTCTGCAACTTGCGCCATCAGTTCAGCCCGCAGCGCTGCCCTGGGTGTTTCAATCATAGTTCCGTACAGGTATGGGATCTTTTTCATTTTCATTTTTGCACATACTTCCTGGTATACTCTATCCACAATAACTTTCTGATGTATCAATTCATTTACCGTGCAGGTTACCGGAACCATGATTTCAGGAAATGCCTTTTTTCCGGTCTTGAGTATTTCGGCAGTCGCTTCCAGTATGGCACGAACCTGCATTTCTGTAATTTCCGGAAAACTAATGCCCAGCCTTACTCCACGGTGGCCAAGCATCGGATTATTTTCATGCAAAGCCAGCACTCTTCTTCTTAATACACTCATGCTGATGCCCAGTTCTTTTCCAAGCTGATGTAGTTTATCAATATCATGCGGAACAAATTCATGTAAAGGCGGATCCAGTAAACGAATGGTAACAGGATATCCCTTCATAACTTTCATCGTGTCCTTAATATCTTTCTTAACGTACTTAAATAATTCATTCAAAGCCAACCTTCTTTCCTGCTCAGTTTTACTCACGATCATTTTACGCAGCAGAAATAACGGCTGCTCACTTCCTTCTCCATAAAACATATGTTCGGTGCGGAACAACCCAATACCTTCGGCACCAAATTTCATAGCATGTGCTGCATCTTGCGGAGTTTCTGCATTAGTTCGAACAGCAATCTGTTTTATTTTATCAACCAGCTTCATCAGGTAATTGTACGATTGGTTCTTATCCATGTCAATATCCGTTAATGCCATACTACCTTCATATACCAGGCCTTTGGTTCCATTCAAACTAAGCCAGTCGCCTTCCTTAATGATATCGCCTGTCTTTGTGTGAAATGTTTTGGTGTCGGCATGTATCTCAATATCAGAACAACCAACAATACAGCATTTGCCCCAGCCCCGGGCTACCAATGCGGCATGAGATGTCATACCGCCCTTGGTTGTAAGTATGGCATGCGCCTTATGCATTCCATCCACATCTTCAGGCGATGTTTCTTCCCGAACTAAAATTACCTGCTCTCCTTTAGCAGCCCATTCAACTGCATCATTAGATGTAAACACCACACGTCCCCTGGCACCACCCGGACCGGCCGGCAATCCTTTTGCAATGGGCTTCGTAATAAGTTCGGCTGCAGGGTCTATCATAGGAAGCAATAACTCAACCAGTTGATTGGGCCCAACCCGCATGATGGCCGTTTCTGCATCAATCAGTTTTTCTTTATGCATTTCTGCTGCCATCCTTACGGCTGCAATTCCGTTTCGTTTACCAACACGGCATTGCAGCATATAAAGTTTTCCTTTTTCAATGGTAAATTCAATATCCTGCATGTCTTTATAATGCTGTTCCAGTTTTTTCTGATAGCCGAATAATTCTTTGTAAAGCGCAGGCATTAATTTTTCCAGCGAAGTGAATTGTTTGCTTTGTTCATTCATCGAATATTGATTCACCGGCGCCGGTGTACGGATGCCGGCCACCACATCTTCGCCCTGTGCATTTACCAGGTATTCGCCATAAAATTTATTTTCTCCGGTGCCGGGATTCCTGGTAAAAGCAACACCTGTGCAACTGTCGTTGCCCATATTACCAAACACCATCGACTGCACATTTACGGCAGTGCCCCATTCATCCGGAATCTTTTCTATCCTGCGGTATTCAATAGCCCGCTTACCATTCCAGCTGCTGAATACAGCGCCAATGCCGCCCCACATTTGTTTCCAGGGATCATCGGGAAAATCGGCACCCAAAATTTTCTTGATTGTCAGCTTATAATCCTTAACCAGTTCTTTCAGTTCATCAACAGTTAAATCTGTATCGCTGGCATATCCTTTTTTTTGTTTGATATGTTCCAGTTTTTCATCCATCATTTTACGGATGCCCTTATTATTCTTTACTTCAATGCCGGCACCTTTCTCCATTACTACATCTGCGTACATCATAATCAGGCGCCTGTATGCATCATAGGCAAAACGTTCATCGCCACTTTGTTCAATAAGCCCGTTAATTGTTTTGTCAGTCAGCCCAACATTTAATACCGTTTCCATCATGCCCGGCATACTTCGCCTGGCACCCGAACGAATGGATACAAGCAACGGATTTTTTTCGTCACCGAATTTTTTCCCGGCGAGTTTTTCCATTTTACCCAGCGATTCTTCCACCTGGCTCTTTAAATCTTTGGGGTACGTTTTTTTATTCTCATAAAACCAGGCGCACACTTCGGTGGTAACCGTAAATCCCGGAGGTACCGGTAACCGGAGTTTTGGGTGGCCTGCCATTTCTGCAAGATTGGCTCCCTTGCCGCCCAGCAGATTTTTCATTGATTCATTTCCGTCGGCTTTGCCGCCACCAAAGAAGTAAACAAACTTTCCAGCCTTAGTTAACTTTAACATGATTCTGTGTTTTATCTTACACATAATTATGCCTTGTTTGCCTTATTTTTTAAAACATGACTCATCTGATAAAGTGATTCTTATCATTTAAATGAGAGAGCTGTATTGCAGAAATAAAACCGGCAGGACGGTTAAAGGAATTGATAAAGGTTTCGTCTGTTAAAATAAAATTTCTAGCTTACATCTTCATAATAAGGGATCTCATCCTGGCTCACAGCTTCTTTTTGATGCCAGTAAGCCATGGTAACTACATGCCCATCAGGTGTTTTAAGCAACCGCCCGTAAATTGCATTGATTGTATTGTATGTGTAGTCTGTTACACCAACGGTGAATGTTTCAGGTGCTGCAGACGCAGGTGCCGGTGGTGCCGGCGTCTCTTCTCCCTCTACAGCTTTTACAGCAGGAGCCGCCGCTACTTTTGGTGGAGAAGATGGAACAACCACCACCGTAAATTTATTATACTCCAGTAATTTTTTCAGGAAGGCAACTCTTTCGGGCGATACATTCTTTTCCACGATGCCACATTTAACGCCATCCAGTTCTTCAAATTCGTGATTTTTATTTATAGCCATTTTATAGTTTAGGGGTTTAGGGGTTTAGGGGTTTAGGGTCCAGGAGATTACTCAACTAATCTTCTAAACTCCTAAACTTCTAAACCAGGTTTTGTATGTAATCATATATCCAGCTTAATAAGCCAACTAAAATTATGCCTGCGCTGCAAATGATCAATGCAAATTTTGCAGAGGGTTCGATCGCCACTTTTTCTACCGGCTGTTCATTCTTTTCCATAAACACAGACCGTACAACACGTAAATAATAATACAGGGAAATGATCATATTTAGTGCAGCAATCGTAATGAAAAGATAGCTGCCTTTTGATGCACCGGCAGTTAATAAGAATAATTTACCAAAGAAGCCTGCAGTTGGCGGAATACCGGCCAGTGAAAATAAAGCCAGTGCCAATACCCAGCTCAGGAAAGGATTGGTCTGGTACAAACCTTTATAATCATCAATATTTTCCCGGTTAGCTTTTGCTGCAATGGCTGCAGCCACACCAAATGCTGCCAGGTTTGAAAACACATAGATCAAAATAAAATAAACAACCGATGTTGTTCCTTCAATGGAATTACTGCTGATACCTACTAAAATAAAACCAACCTGAGCAATGGAGGAAAAGGCAAGAAAGCGTTTTATATTTTGTTGACGTAATGCAAACAGGTTACCGATGATCATGGTAGCTATGGACAGGATCATCACCAGGTTGTACCAGGTTTCCTGCATGGGCTGAAACACTTTATACAGTGTTGCCATAAAAATAAATGCAACAGCTCCTTTGGATATAACAGAAAGAAACGAAGTAACAGCCATCGGTGATCCTTCATATACATCTGCCGTCCATAAATGAAAGGGAACAATAGATAATTTAAAAGCAAATGCTGAAAACAGGAATACCAATGCAAGGATCTGTAAAGGGCTGCCATTAAGCTGCTGTGGAATTTCAGCAAAACTGATTGTACCGGTTGCTCCATATATCAATGAAATACCAAACAATAAAATACCGGAAGAGAATGCCGAAGACAGGATCATCTTCATGGCCGCTTCAGAAGATCTTTTTTTATCAAGATCGAAATTTGCCATGGCAGCTACGGGAATAGTAGATAATTCCAAAGCTAAAAAGAACATCAGCAGGTTACCGCTCGAAATAAGGAAGAACATACCCAGCAATGCTGATAACATCAGCATAAAGAACTCGGGCATGTGTTCACTTTTCTTAAACCAATCTGCAAATAATAAAGAGATCAGGTAAACACCCAGGCTTAGAATACTTTTCTGCAACACGATCATGTTTGTAGTTACGTACATACCATCAAACAATGAGCCATCTGTATTAAAAAAGAAACCGAAAATAAAATTCAGTAATAACAGCACCTGTACCAATAACAGCATGGTATCATTTTTTAAACCTTTGCCGATCTTGATGAACAGCAACAGGAAAATGATACCGGTTAACAGCAGTTCAGGTTTCATTAATATTAAAAAATCATTTAGCATATTTTTATTTGAATATCGAACAAGGAACAAGGAATATTGACTTCAGAAGTTCGAAATTCTCCGCAGACGCTTGCGGACGCTCATCATTCGAAATTCCTTGTTCCTTGTTCATTATTTATTTAGCAATGTTATTTACCAATTTTATTCATAATCACTTCCGCTCCCGGGCTAACCAGGTCATTCAGCCAGAATGGTGCAACACCAATCGCAATAATTCCGGCTATCAGTATCAGTGCTGCTAATTTTTCATTCCAGGTTGCATCGGTCAAACTTTCAAATCCTTCCTTTAATGGGCCCATGGCTGTTTTTGTAACAGCCCGTAAAATATAAACGGCTGTTACAACAATAGAAAGACATGCAAGAATTGTTGCTACCCTTCTAAATGTATCAGGATGTTCCCAGGAACCCATGAACACGGTCATCTCTGCTACAAAACCACTCAGTCCGGGTAAACCTAGTGAACACAAACCAACAATGAACAATACAGAGATGATAAAAGGCATCTTCTTTAACAACCCTCCCATCTCACTCACCTGCCTGGTGTGTGTGCGTTCGTAGATCATGCCGATGATAGCAAAGAAAAGTGCCGTCATTAAACCATGCGAAACCATTTGCATCACCGCACCTGTCATGGATGTTCTGGTGAGCATCCCAATACCCAGTAAAACAAATCCGCAATGACTCACCGATGAATAGGCATTGATATATTTAAGATCCTTCTGCATCATGGTAGCAAAGGCTCCATATAAAATGGCAATGACAGAAAGTACAATGATGATCTCCGCATATTCCTTTGCACCTTCGGGCATAATGTATGTTGCCACACGTAAACAACCGTAACCACCAAGCTTCATAGAAATGCCGGCAAGAAACATAGACCCTGCTGTAGGTGCAGACGAGTGACCATCGGGTACCCAGGTATGAAAAGGAAACAAAGCTGTGAATACACCAAAACCCACAAACAATAAAGGGAAACAGATCATCTGTGTTTTTATTGGGATATTGATTTGAGATAGGTACATTAAATCAAAACTATGTGTAGTATTGGAAAAATAAACCCCGAGCAGGCCAACCAACACCAGTGCAGAGCCGCCCATCAGCATCAGCGCCAGTTTATTGGCACTGTATTCTTTTTTACCACTTCCCCAGATACCGATGAGTAAATATTTGGGAATAACAGCGATTTCTAAAAAGAAAAATAAGATGAACAGGTCAAGCGAAATAAAGAAACCATATGCACCAAGACTTAATAAAATGAGGAGGAAATAAAACTCCTTTGTCATTTTGGTTACATTCCAGGAAACCAGCACACCGGCGATGACTACAAAAGCTGTTAATAAGATCATGGCCACAGAAATACCGTCAACTCCAAAATGGAAACTGATGTTCCAGGAAGGGAACCAATCATATTGTTGCTCAAATAACATTTGTGTGGTATTCCGATCAGCCTGCTGCTCACGAAAAAGATAAAGTAATACAAAACTCAATACCAACTGGGCTGTTGCGCCTGCCAGTGCCACCCACTTAACCTGTGCAGCATTCTTCATCAGCAATATGAGTATTGCAGTGAGCAGTGGCAACAATATCAAAAATGATAGATTCATCGGCCCCATCCTCCTTCTCCTTCCCCGATAGGGAAGGAGCGGTTTTTAAAATCATTAATAAACATTTGTTCTTCCATTTCAACTTTAAAATAATTCCAGCGCTTTTTCTCGGCGGAGAATTAGCGGGGGTTCCAAACGTATATAAACAGCAATGCCAGGCCAATAACACTTACCAAAAAGTAAATAGCATATTGCTGTACCTTACCTGATTGAAAACTTTTTATAATTTCTGAAATATCTTTTGTGCCATTGCCGGTTGCATTCACCATTCCATCAACTACATTTTTATCAAACCATGCTGCCGGCCTGCCGATGAGATTAAAAATTATTTTTTTTGTGATGAACAAATAGATCTCATCAATATAGAATTTATGATAAGCCGCTTTGTATAACCCATGCAGCGAAGCAACAAACCTATCGGGTTTATTATTTTCTTTTTTATACATCCACATAGCAATAAAAATTCCTGCCAGTCCAAGTGCCACAGGAGCAATGGAAAACTGCAAATGGAATTCAGCTTCCAGCCTTGTTCCATCGGAGCTAACAAAATGACCGAAAGGAATAAAGCCTGCAGCTGCTGCGCCAATAGCTAATAATACTAAAGGCATCATCATAGTAAATCCACCTTCACCTTTATGGACCTCACCCCCCTCCCTCTCCAAAGGAGAGGGAGCCACAGCTTCCGTAATTTCAGATTTCAACTCGGTAGCATGCTGTTGAGTATGTGCGTGATGGTCTTTGCTCCAGAAAATATTGAAGTACAAACGGAACATATAAAAAGCTGTTAAGCCGGAAGTGATCAATGCTATCCAGTAAATGGCCTGGTTATTTTGATAAGCAGCCAATAGGATCTCTTCTTTGCTGAAGAACCCTGCAAACGGCGGCACACCTGCAATAGCCAGGCAGGCAATTAAAAAAGTAATATGGGTGATGGGTAAATATTTTCTTAACCCACCCATGTCTTTCATTTCGTTGCTGTGTATATAATGTATTACAGCACCTGCGCCTAAAAACAACAATGCTTTAAACATGGCATGTGTGAACAAATGAAACATAGATGCGGTGTAACCCAGGCTTTCCTCGCCACCGTATTTTGAAACACCTAGTGCAAACATCATGTATCCTATCTGGCTCATCGTGGAATAAGCCAACACCCGTTTAATATCTGTTTGTGTGCAGGCTATCACTGCTGCAAATAATGCAGAGATGGCGCCAACATAACCAACAAGGCTCAAAGCCCCGGGAGCTGAAATGGCAAACACGGGAAATAATCTTGCCACTAAAAAAACGCCGGCAACCACCATGGTAGCAGCATGTATCAATGCTGAGACTGGTGTTGGGCCTTCCATCGCATCGGGCAGCCAGATATGTAAAGGAAACATCGCACTCTTGCCAGCAGCACCGATGAACACTAATACTAATCCCCAGGTTAATGCAGAAACACCCAGGAAAGATGCTGCCACTGCATTTTTATAGCCATTGGTTTCAGGAGAAGTGAGTGTTGCGATCAATGTATTAAAATCTAATGTGCCTGAATAAAAAGACAGGATTAAAATGCCGATCAAAAAGCCCACATCGGCAAACCTTGTTACAATAAAAGCTTTTTTGCAGGCAGCAACTGCACTGGGTTTATCATAATAATAGCCAACCAGCAGGAAAGAGGAAACACCCACCAGCTCCCAAAAAATATAGATCTGGAAAATGTTAGAAGAAATAACCAGTCCCAGCATAGAAAAAGTAAACAACCCCAGGAATGCAAAATAAGTAGGGAATCTTTCATCGCCTTTCATATAACCAAGGCTATAGATATGCACCATTAAAGAAATAAAGGATACCACTATTAGCATCATTACAGAGATGGGATCGATGATGATCCCCATATCAATTGATACGCCCTCGGAAAATTGTAACCATGTATATTTAAGTGGAACTAATTTTTGATAAACACCATTCACTTTTCCATACTCAAAGAAATAGCTATAAGCAGTATGTAAGGCAAGCAGGGTTGAAACCAATAACAATGCTGTTCCTATAACGCCGGAGGTTTTAGTAAAATATCTTCTACCAAAAAGCCCAAGCATTATAAAGCCTGCCAGTGGCAGCAAGATGATCAGTGTTATGTAAGTTGTGTTTGGCATTATTACCTCACCCCAACCCTCTCCTTAAAGAGAGGGGGTTTGATATCGGTTATTAAAAAATACTTCTCAAATTTTGAATCATTGTTCCAAATTAAGACCTAAACTTTTAAAACTAAAACTGAATTCTCCGCACCTCACCGCTTCGATCTCCCAGTTCCCTCTCCTTTGGAGAGGGGTTGGGGTGAGGTTATTAAAATTTCATCTCTTCCGCATTCTCCACATCAATAGATTTATGACTTCGGTATAAATTAATTATGATAGCTATGGCAACCGCCGCTTCTGCGGCTGCAATGGCAATAATAAAAATGGTGAAGAAAACTCCATCCAGTTTGTCGTACCACAAATATTTATTGAATGCAATAAAATTCAGGTTCACGCTGTTCAATATCAACTCAACACTCATGAGCATAGTAACGAGGTTGCGCCGGGTAAAGAACCCGTACACACCAATGAAGAACAGTGCAGTACTAATAAAAAGCAATTGATATAGTCCAGGTTCTATCATCATGCGGCCCCTCCTAAATCCTCCCCGAAAGGGAGGACATTTTTAACAGTTTTTATAATTATAAATTCCATGTTACTCAAGTATTATTTTCGGTTGAACTAAGGGTTTTTTCTCCCCCTTTGGGGTTCCCGCCAGGGAAAGAACGAAGTTCAGAGGGGGCCGCAATCACAATACAACCGATCAATGCAGCCAGCAATAAAATACTTACCACTTCAAATGGCAATGCATAACCATTATCATCTGTTCCCAACATCTGGTATCCGATATTGGCTACACTAGGTTCAATCGCAGCATTAGCAGTTGCAACAAATTCATGTTGTGCCAACTGCAGCATTACTAATGCCATTCCACAAAATGCAGCCAGTGCTGAAAATATTTGCCTGCCTAATTTCTGTTTAGGTAAAAGATCGCCTGCCTGCTGAGTAAGGAAAATTGAAAAAATGATAATTACTACGATTCCTCCTACATACACCACGATCTGAACAGCAGCAATAAATTCGTATTGCAGCCAGAAATAAATACCTGCAATACCTATCAGCGCAAACAAAAGATAAATTGCCGCCCTGAAGATCATCCTGGTGGTAACAGCCAACCATGCACTTCCTAATGTAAGTGCGGCCAGTAAATAGAATATAATTGCAGATCCTGTCATAACTATTATTCGTATTCAATTTTTTAGTCTCAGCAAGAGATCCTTCGCTACCGCTCAGGATGACAGCAGGCCGGTCAATCATGGCCTCACCCTCGTTCTCCCGATAATTATCGGGAGAGGCCGGGCTTTAATTTTATGATTTAACTTAATTAATTAAGCATTTCGACTGTTTCTCTTTTCTCATCTGATTATTACTCGATACCTTCTCTTATTTTAGAACCGGGTTTATTTAAAATTTTAGTCAGCTCTGCCCTGTCAAAAACACTGTGTTCAAATGTCTGTGCCATTTTTATAGCATCCGTAGGGCAAGCGATGATACACAGATTGCATAAGGTACACAGCTCAAGGTGATACACAAATTTGTCCAATGCTTTTTTCTTTTTGCCTTCGGGTGTAATATCGAATTGCGTAACAATTTTTATAGTTGCATTGGGACATGCCAGCTCACAGGCAGTACAACCGGTGCAGGCGTGCTCATTGTTTTCATCATGCAGTAAGATCACTTCGCCTTTAAAGCGTTCCGGCAAATTCAATGTTTCCCGGTTATCAGGATATTGCTGTGTGATGATCTCCTTGTGATGCGTAAAATAATAACCTGTACGGCGCATGCCAATGAGCAGCGACTTAATTGCATTGAAAATATCTTTAAAATACTGAACCCCCCAACCAGCCCCCCCGCCCCCCAAGGGGGGAGTTTTGAAGTCTTTATTTTTTAAATCATCACTCATATTATAACACTATAATTTTATTACTTCAATACTTCTACAATATTTACAACACAATCTTCGCAATACTCCCCCTTCAGGGGGCTGGGGGTCAAAAATGCCATCCCAATATTGCGATCGCTGTAACCAACAGTAGATTAAACATACTTATCGGTAACAAATATTTCCATTCTAAATTCAATAACTGGTCAATACGGAGGCGGGGGAATGTCCACCTGAACCACATAATTACAAAGATCAGGAAGAACGTTTTTCCAAAGAACCATACGCTGGATGGAATATAATCCATCACATGATTAAAGCCTTCCCAGTTACCAATATGTAAAGGCATCCATCCACCTAAAAACAATGTGGCTCCAATAGCACATACAATAAATACATTTACATACTCTGCTAAAAAGAACAAGGCGAATTTCATCCCTGAATATTCAGTATGAAACCCTGCAGTCAATTCTGATTCTGCTTCTGCCAGGTCAAAAGGCGCCCGGTTGGTTTCTGCAGTAACGGCAATTATAAATATTACAAACGAAATGATTACGGGTATATGTCCTTTAAATATCCACCAGCCATCTGCCTGCGAATAAATGATGTCGGAAATATTCAGGCTGCCTGTTAATACAACTATCGTAAGAATGGAAAGGCCTGCAGATAATTCATAGCTTACGATCTGTGCACCGCTACGCATAGCGCCCATCAATGAATATTTATTATTGCTTGCCCAGCCTGCCATTAAAATACTGATGATCATAATGGAAGAAACTGCTGATACATACAGTACGCCTATATTTAAATTCCAGAGTTGAAAATCTTTTGCAAAAGCAATAGGTGCCATTAAAAGCATAGCAACAACCAATGCAATGATAGGTGCCAGGTTGAATAAGAATTTATCAGCACCATTTGGAGTTAAACCTTCTTTCACCAACAATTTTAAAGTATCAGCGAAGGATTGTAATAAACCTTTTGGACCAACCCGGTTGGGTCCCAGCCTGATCTGCATCCAGGCGGCAACCCTTCTTTCCATCAACACTAAAACTAAACCCAGCACAGCAAACAGGCTGATCACAGCAATGCCTGCAATGAGCATTTGAAAGATCAATGACCAGGTTGGATCGAATGTTTGGTTCAACCAATCCTGAATGGAAGACGATATTTTATTTAAACTCCACATCTTATGAATATCGAACAAGGAACAAGGAATTATGAATAACAATCGGAATACCCACTTCCTTGTTCGGGATTCCTTGTTCCTTGTTCATTATTATTTTTTTATCTGTCAATATCCGGTATCACCAAATCAAGTGTTCCCATCATCGCCACCAAATCTCCCAGCTTACTCCCTCTTGCCATATGATCCAATGCTGAAAGATTTGAAAATCCTGGTGAACGGAATTTGATCCGGTAAGGTGTCATGCCACCTTCACTTACTATGTACACACCAAACTCTCCTCTTGCTGTTTCCACTCTTTGGTAAAACTCACCCTTGGGTAATTTTAAAACGGCTTTTGTCTTAGCCTGAAAATCTCCTTCGGGAATATTATCTATCAATTGTTCTATTATATGTATGGATTGATGCAGTTCTTTTATGCGTACCATGTAACGGGCCAGTGAATCGCCGGCTGTTTCAATGATCTCCTCAAACTGCACTTTACTATAAGCATCGTAAGGATATAATTTCCTGATATCACAACTCAGGCCACTCCCCCTGCCTGTAGGGCCCGTGCAACCAAAAGAAATCGCATCTTCTTTTGATAAGATACCTACACCCTTCATCCGGTTTTGAAAAATAATATTACCCGTAACCATTTCATCATACTCATGCACTTTCGATTTAAAGAGCGTGATGAATTCTTTTACCTTCTTTTGAAAGTCGGGATGCAGTTCCTGCATTACGCCACCAGGCACCATATAATTCATGGTTAACCTGGCACCGCAGGTTTCTTCCATGATATCATTAATGGTCTCTCTTTCCCTGAACGCATGAAAGAAAGGTGTGAACGCACCAATATCCATGGCCATAGCACCCCACCATAATTCATGCGATGCAATTCTTGTAAGTTCTGCCATAAGCACTCTAATCACTTGAGCCCTTTCGGGAACCTCCACCTGCAAACCTTTCTCTACCGTTAACGCACAGGCCTGGTTATTGATATGGGCAGAGAGATAATCCATGCGGCTGGTAACATAAATGAATTGGCGGTAGGTGAGGCTCTCACACATTTTTTCAATAGAGCGGTGAATATAACCCAGGTGCGGCTCTACCTTTTTAATAGTTTCACCATTAAGGGTGATCACCAGGTGCAATACACCATGTGTTGCAGGATGCTGCGGCCCTACATTGATGATCAGATCACCGGCCTCCCCAACCCCTCCAAAGGAGGGGCTTTGAGAACCTTCGCTAATTATATCAGTATTTCTATACATTATTCTCTTGCTTTGTTTCCCCCTTCGGGGGATTGAGGGGGCTTTACAATTTGATCATATTCACCGGATCCTCAAAATCTTTCCGCATCGGATTCTTTCCCTCCCATCCATCAGGTAATATCAATAACCTCAGGTCGGGATGGTTTAAAAAATCTACACCAAACATTTCATATGCTTCCCGTTCGTGAAAATCCGCCGTCTTCCAGATATGACTTACAGATTCAATTTCGGGTTTGTCTCTATTAAGAACAGATTTTATAACTATATTATGCCGGAATATGGTTGAGCTAAGATGGTAAACCATCGTAAGGTTTGCTTTAAAATCAATGCACGTTAAACAGAAAAGATAATCGAACTGTAGGTTTTCTTCATAGTGAAGTTGTTGAGCAAGAGGCAGCCAATCTTTGGAGTCAACAGAAATACTAAGCCACTCACCCGTTTCATCAAAAGTGGCAGCAGCAACCAGTTCAGTTATTTTGGTCTTTAAGGCTTCGTTCCCCATAATTATTCTTTACCGGTCTTTATTTGCTCTCTTGTCATACCGGCTTTTATTTTATCCTGTAAGCTTATCAGTGCATGTAACAGTGCTTCGGGCCTTGGCGGGCAACCGGGTATATATACATCCACCGGTATAATATGATCTGCACCTTTAACAACAGAATAAGTATTATAAAAAAAAGGTCCGCCACTTATAGCACAGGCCCCCATGGCGATCACGTATTTGGGATCAGCCATCTGGTCGTACAATCTTTTTAAAACCGGTCCCATCTTATTTACTATGGTACCGGCAATAATAATTACATCTGCCTGCCTCGGTGAAGCACGTGCCACTTCAAATCCAAATCTTGAGAAATCATACTTTGCAGAAGCTACGGCCATCATTTCAATACCGCAACAACTTGTAGCAAAGGTGAGCGGCCATAAAGAGTTTGACCTTGCCCAGTTGATAACCTCATCAAGCTTGCTTAATACAATACCCCCGCCGGGCAGTTCCTGTATCTGGCCCGGAAAAGAGGCCTCCCCAAGCCCCTCCTTCGGAGGGGCTTTTGAAGACTCTGAATTATTTGAAAAGCTGTTCCGCATATTATACTCTTTAAAGCCCTCCATTCGGGAGGGTTTGGGTGGGCGCTATTTCCACTTCAACGCACCTTTTTTATGTGCATATAAGAATCCCATAAATAAAATAAAAAAGAAAATGATGATCTCTACCAAAGCAAGCCAGCCCACCGACTTGGCTACAACAGCCCATGGAAAAATAAAGATGAGTTCTACATCAAAAATTAAAAAGATAAGAGCAAATAAATAATAGCCTACGTTTAGCTGTACCCATGTTTTACCCTGCGTAGGTATTCCACATTCGTAAGGCTCACCTTTCTGTGCATTTTTTGTTCCCTTCGTGAGCACCTTAGCAACCATAATTGTAATAATGGAAAATGCAAGCCCTGCAATAATCAAAACAATCATGGAAGAAGCACCCATAGAAATTGAATTAATGAATTATAAAAATTTAGTGCTACAAGATAATGAAAAAAAGGGTTCAGTAAACTTGTTCACAAGCAAAAGCTTTATCATAGCGCATGATCTTTATCATAATTTAAAAATGTCTTACACGCTCCCGGTTAATCAACCATAGATCTCAATATGGATATCTTTTTTATCGTAACCCATTTCCAGGATCCTTTGCTTAGCCTCATCAATCATACCACGCCATCCGCACAAATAAAAATTGGCCGGCCCTTTATCTTTACAGAGTTCTTCATATATAGGATGCACATATCCTGTAGCACCATCCCACTCCTCTCTTGAAAGTGTTGGTATATATTTAAAAGAAGAAACGGTTTCTTCCAGTTTTTTCATTTCATCATAATATAAAATGTTATCCTTTGTACGGCATCCAAAAATGAGGTGAACCTGCTGGTGAGGAATGTTTTGATTTTTTATATGATTGACCATGCTCCGGAAAGGTGCTATGCCGGTACCGGTGCATATCAGGAAAATATCTTTATCCAAAGGTTCCCTTAATGTGAAAACGCCCTGTGCTCCCCGAAAACTGAGTTCTGAGCCAACTTTCACATCATGAAAAATATAATTGGTGCCGGCTCCTTTTTTATCCAGTACGATAACCAGTTCAAAAACATTGCTGCCATCGGGCCAGGACGCAATAGAATAACTTCGCCAGCGCTTATTTGCTTTTTCGTGAATAGGGAGATCAAGTGTTACAAATTGCCCGGGAATAAAATCGAAAGTAGTTAACTCAGGCACCTCAATCCAGTATCGTTTTGTGTCCTTCGTTTCATTTTCTACCCGGATAACTTTACCGGTACGCCATGGTTGTAATGCCATTAATGATGTTTGCGGTAAGTTACAAATAAATAAAATAAAAAATGCTTCTGTATATTCAAATACAGAAGCATTTTACAAATAAAAATATGCTTTACTGAATAATTATCTTCTCTGTGTGCATGGAGTTTTCTGTAAATATCCTTAGCTGGTATGTGCCCTTTGCAATACCGGCCAGGTCAAGTGTATTACTTCTGCCTGTAAGTGTAAATACCCTGATCATTTTTCCTGCAGCATCAAAGAGAATAGCCTTATTGCAATTGGTTGATGAAACAATAAATATTGCAGCATTAACAACAGGGTTTGGATAAACTGTTATATCATCCCCTGCATCATTAAAATTAATTTTCCTTACAGGAGAATAGCGGAAACTGGCATCCTTGTCCAGCATTTTCAACCGGTAAAAATTCAGGCCCGCTAAAGGTTGCACATCTACAAGGTTGTAATTATTTTTAGTGTTGCCATTTAAAGCAACTACATTTCCAATACCTGTATAGGTTATTCCATCTGCACTTCTTTCTACCAGGAATTTATCAGCATTCAATTCATTTTCTGTTGTCCATTGTAGTAACACCTTTTTACTTTGCTTAACCGCCTCAAAAGTTAGCAGGTTAACGGGTAATGGATTTACTCCTCCTACTCCGCCATTGTTCAGCCATAATTCACTAAAGCTACTTACCGGAAACTCGGCATAATATCCATTATCGTAAGGAATGATCTCGGTATTGGCAGGCAGGATGAATGAATAAATACCGCCGCCATTATCAAGCAGGGTTCCGTTTTCCTGCGAAGCAGAACCACTGTATTTGGTTACACCCAGTTCGTATGGATCTTTAGTTGGAGTGCAAGGTGCACATCCCGAAGCTGCCAATAAAAGTTTGGCTTCAGCATCAGTAAAATAAAAACGTACACTGGCATTTGCTCCCGGTTGTGTGGTTGGCCTTATAACTATATTGCGGTTCAGGTAATATTGGTTATTGTCAATGCGTACCGTTCCGGTATATGGATAAACATCAACAATGGTATTACCCAGGCTAATACCATTTGCATTTATGGACGCAACTCTCCTGCCGGTAGCAGAATTAAAATGTACCCAATTTGAACCACTAACGTTTTGTGATAAACCTGTAATTGGTACATCAGAATAAATTAATTGCTTTTCGAAAATATGAATGTCATCAATTCCAACACCTTCCAGGTTAAATCCAAGATCACTTGTAAAAACAAAACGGAAGCGAACATTAGTTCCTGTAGTGGGGATATCAATACTGGCAACATGCCATGTTTTTAAAGATGGCCGCCATTGATTTTTACCGGTGGGATCATTATACCAGTTTGTACCAGCCCCATTAATCCCAAGTCGGCTCCAGGTAACACCTCCGTTGATGGAATATTCTATCCAGTTATAGTCTGCAGGAGTTCTATCTTCAATTTGAAAAATATGACTGAATGATAAGACAGGTTGTGTTAACCCGCTTAAATTAAAGCAGGGAGAATATAAATATGAGATTTCATTTGAATTATACTTACCAGTTAAATTAGTTACCCATGCCTTTGTTCCGTTAGCTGCTTTATTGATAATTGTTTTGGTTGGCGTACCCCACTGCCAACTATTATTCTGCCCTTTGCTGTACCAGTTTGCTTCACTGCTTTCAAATCCTTCCAGGTATGGAAAAGTATTGATAACAGAGCTGGTATGAAAATTATGATTTAGTATACTGTCGTTACTCCTGTAATTATCAGTGGATTCATATATCCAGAAATTAAAACTGTAATCTGTATCGGGTAAAAGATTTTCTGGTAATACAAAAGTATGAGGTGAAATGCCTGGAGGCAGTGATGCAATGGTTTCCATCATAGCTGTACCGCCATTTACAGAATAATAGACAGGAACTGAGGTAAATGTTGTACTACTGTAATTTTTTATTTCAATTGAAACAGGCTGGCTGCCCGCAATGCCGCACCCGGTGATTGATGGCGAAACAATACGATAGATACCAATATCATTTGTTGCTTCCCGGATACCCACATCATCAAAAGTATAGCCATCATCCTGGTCAATGATGGGATAGGGCACATTGGCTGAGGTATTGGCCTGCTGCCCTATTTTTATTTGAAAGCTACTACTGATGGGTTGCGCAGGTACAACAGTATCCAGCACATCGTTAATATTAATAACAGCATGTTTGTATTGTCCAAGTGCAGCCTGGTTGGCAATAAGATCATAAGCTAAAACCCAGGGTTTTGTATCGTTGCTACGTACCCATACTTTGTTATTGGGATAATTTTCCTGGCCGTGGTTTTTATAATAGAAATCTAACCGCAACTGCTGGCCGCTTATGTAATTGCCCAGGTTATAGGTCATTAATAAGCTGTCAGTATTTAATGCCCCAACGGGAAACTGGTCCAATGTTATGGCCTTGCTTCCATTTAATGCAAAGCCGGTGTTTACAAATGTACGGGCACGGCCCCTTGTTGTGTTTGCTTTAAAATCAACACGATCTATACTGTCCAGGCCAATGGTATTAGTTATATAATCCTTTGCCAATGCATTTTCAAATCCGTCAAGTACAGGAAGCGTAACTAACCCATTTGCCAAATGCTTTATGGTTAAAGCTGCTGTATCATCCAATACATGTGTATCACCGGTTCTTTTAACCCATGCTTTAATGGTATAAATACCGGGGGCGGAAAAATTGGCTGTGGTTGTAAAAGTATATTGACGGGTTGACAACGCTGCTATGGCAACTGAACTGCTTTCCATAATTGTTGCGCCTCCATTTATCTGATAGTACAAGTCATAAGGCCCTGCAGTGGCAACATTATCCAGGTTTTTAATGGTGAATCTTATTTGTTCAGATGCTGTTAAAGCCGAAGATGTAAACTGCCTGCCTGTAACAGGTGCATCAACAGAAACTGCTTTCATATTATTATCAAAAATGGATAAAGTACAAACACCTGTTGCTGGCAATGCCGACTTTGAAACAGATCTTCTGCCATTAACAGTTCCGTTCTTTGCACTAACTCCAAACCAATAAGTGGTTGAACTGTTGAGGCCAGGTATTAAATAAGAGAGGCTGGCAGTGTTGCCAATGATGGCCATGGTATCTGCTTTAAGCTGCCAGATATCATAAGAAGTTGTGCCGCTTGTGGCAGGCCAATCCAACTGCACAAATCCATCACAGGGTATAGTAGCCGCAACCACCGGTTGGCCAATTACGGTGAAATTAAAATTACTTACATCAGTATATGCAGAGGAATTCCTGCTAACTCTTACTAAACAATTATTACTTACAGTTGATGGAACAACCCAGTAATATGACTGTGCATCTGCAGGTACATTATTATTAATCAGGTTCCAGGAACTACCATCAAAATATTCAAGTGTAAAAGTATTTGCTTCATCACCATAAGCATTCCAGCGTATTACTTCTGTTTCACCCGGTACCATTTTTTCTTCACCGAAAGGATACTCAACAGTTACCCCATTCATATCCATTTGATAGGTTACCACATATTCCCATGGGCCATATGGCAATGCAAATGCATTCACATTTACATCGTAACTACCTGCAACAGGGTTATCAATTACAACCTGCTCAATATTATTTATCCTGTCAATGCCTTCAAAAGCCGTGTTATTAACATTGGCTGGCGTGGCATCTAAAATCAATGGTTGATGTGTAATATTTCCCGGTGCAACAACTGTTAAATCAAAATCGTTTATCAGTTGTGTAGCAGCATTTGGTGCAGCAGCAGTATCGTTCCAGTACAACATCACTTTTAAACGCCTTACACCTACAGGTACTGTTAAAGCATTTGTTGAAGGAGTTGTACTACTTAAATAGAACCTGTTATTTTCTATTGTTTCAGCAGCTCTTCTTGCATTTAAATTTCCAAAACCAAAAGTAAAATCGGGGCCGGGGTTGCCAAGATCTTCTGCTGTATTGCAGAGTACTGCTTTTATTAATGATGCCTGGGGAACAGCATTGCTATTGAATTTACGGTATTGCTCATTTAACAAAGTAGCTACCCCGGCAACAATTGGTGATGACATGCTGGTGCCGTTGCTTCTTTCGTAACCAAAAGCATGTCTTGTGGAAAACACATTCACACCCGTTGCTACAATTTCAGGTTTTAAACGGCCGTCATTTACCGGACCACGGCTGGTAAAAACGGCCGGGCCATACAATGTATCAAGAGCACCAACGGTTAAAACATTTTTTGCAACCTGGTAGCCCGATTTGATTGTTGCAAATGATAAGGGATAAGGCGAACAGGTATTACTACCATCATTACCGGCAGCAAAAACATGCAACAATTTTTTATAATCCCCCATTTGTTTATCAGTATAATTACTGCTTACATCGTAAGCCCCTGTACCTATACAGCCGCCTTCAGCATTTGTATATGAATTATTGGTAACAACCATATTATAATCTGTTACATAGGTTGGTGTTGAAGTTATAATATCACTCAGGTATTGGCTTACAATGGTAGCCCGGGGAGCCATGCCATTATGTTTTGGATCCAATAAACCTGCGCCGGCCACAGTTCCGGAAACATGTATGCCATGAAAACTGAGTGGAAATGGAACCCGGTTTATAACCCGGCCCGTAAAATCTAAATGCGGTGTAATAATTTCTGAATTATCGCCCACACCAACCACAATGCCTTTACCACTTAAGTTTTTTCCTGAGGGCGAAAGCAAACTGGTTACAGCATGCTTACCGATGCTTTTATAATTTAATGGCTTATCGGTTAAATTTTGCAAGCTCACATAACTTACAAAAGGCAGCGATGCAATAGCTTGTATCAAGCCGAGATCTGCCCGTATAAAAACCACGTTGGTTGCTGAAAATTTTGTAGCAACTATTACAGCACCCGCTTTTTCCAATTCAATAATTACTGCTGTTTTGTTTAAAGAAGCGTAATAACTGACAGCTATTAATGATTGATCGTTTTTATTAAATTCATTTACAGTAAAAATTGCTTTATCAATTTTATAAAAGACTGGAATAGTATTTATAGAAATTATACCGTACTTGTTGGCCTGAGAAAAATCAAAACTGCCATTTATAGTTGCCTGGTAAGCATGGCCGGGTAAATAGGTTTCAAGATCCAGCCCTGCCATTCTTAAATCATTTTGAACCTGTAGAGACGGCAATTTTAGAAACTGAACCAAAACATAGTAATTATTCTTATAAAGAGAAACCTGGAGACCGCCCGGATTAAAACTTTGGCGTTTAATATTATTGCCGGTAATAAAATTGCCTGCTGCAAAACGAACAGGCATATCATTATCCTGGGCAGTTACAGCTACATAACTCAATAACAGAACCGGAAAAAAGAAGAATGAATAGTATTTTTTCATGTAGTTATATAGCCATTGGATTTTTTGTTAAGTAGCCCGGTTACAAAAATATACATTAAACCCCTGATAAGACAACATAGTTAACGTTTTAGTTGTCTTCATATTGCAATTTTAAACACAATATGTATTGCATTTTTTATTCGGCTTATCTTTGCCGCCCTGATGAATCTGGAAATGTTGTTGAACGGGTATGCAAATGACAGCCGCTGTTTTAAAATAGTGGAAAGGATTACTGCATCCAATCCTCAAAAGATTCAGCTTAAGGGTCTTTATGGAAGTGCTGCTCCATTCATTGTTTCGGCTGTTTTTAATCATAAATCCGCATCGCAGTTAAATCACATTATAATCTTACGGGATGCAGAAGAAGCTGCTTATTTTCACAATACGCTTGAGAATATTACAAGTGCTTTGAATCTCTTTTACTTTCCCTCCTCTTTCAAGAACAAAAAAAATTACCGGCTGCTAAATGCAAGCCATGTAATGTTGCGTACAGAATGCCTCACAAGATTTTCAAATCCGTTAGGTGAAAGGGTTGGTGCAATAATAACTTACCCCGAAGCTTTATTTGAAAAAGTGGTATTGCCCAAAACACTCTCTGCAAATATTATTTCCATAAAACAGGGCGATACCATTGATACCAACAGCATTTACGAAAAATTTGTTGGCTATGGTTTTACCCGTACCGACTTTGTATATGAGCCCGGGCAGTTTGCAGTACGTGGCGGTATTCTTGATATTTATTCTTTTGGAAATGAAAAACCTTACCGTGTTGAATTGTTTGGAAACGAAGTAGACAGCATACGGATATTTGACCCGGAATCACAGCTTAGTGAAAGAAAGTTATTACAGGTAAGTATCATTCCCAATGTGGAGACTCAATTCGATTCTGGTGAGAAAGTTTCCATCATGGAATTTTTACCGGAGAACACCGTGGTATGGAGTGAGGACTGGGATTTCATCAAAGAAAAAATTCAGCAGCAGGAAGAAGACCTGCAACTTTATTTAGAATTGCTGGAGCAAAACCCGGTTGCACCAACTGAAGAAGAAGACAATTACCAATCAAAGACTGAAGTATCAGCAACTGATTTTGTAAAAGCAACTGTAATTGAAGAACAGGTTAAGCAAAGGCATATCATAGAGTTTGGCAGCAAAGCTTATTTCGCAAACGAGAAACAAGAAACAGTTCTTATCCCATTTTCAATTAAAGAACAACCCGCCTTCAACCGAAACTTTGATCTCTTAATAAAAAATTTAAAGGAATACGAAGAGAAGAAATACAATATTTATTTATTTGCCGATAATCCAAAACAGTTAGAACGGCTGCATGTAATTTTTACTGATCTTAAAGCTGAGGTAAATGTTATTCCAATTCCTACTTCAATTCACGAAGGGTTTATTGATGATGACTTGAAAACGGTTTGCTATACCGATCACCAGATATTTCAACGTTACCATAAATACAAAGTAAAACAGGCATTCAGCAAGAACAAGGCACTCACATTAAAAATGTTGAGGGAATTACAACCCGGCGATTATGTAACGCATATTGATCATGGCGTGGGTGTGTACAGTGGTTTACAGAAGATAGAGGCCAATGGGCGAATGCAGGAAGCGGTACGCATTCAATACAAAGATGGCGACCTGTTGTATGTAAATATTTCTTCGCTGCATAAGATTGGAAAGTACAGCGGCAAAGAAGGTACCGTACCTAAAATAAATAAACTGGGCAGCGATGTATGGAATAAATTAAAAGACAAAACGAAGAAGCAGGTAAAAGATATTGCTACTGATCTTATAAAATTATATGCACAGCGAAAAAGCCAGGAAGGTTTTGCTCACAGCCCTGATAATTATATGCAGACCGAGCTGGAAGCCAGCTTTATTTATGAAGACACACCAGACCAGGGTAAGGCAACGGAAGATGTAAAACGTGATATGGAAAAGCCATCACCGATGGACAGGCTTGTTTGCGGCGATGTGGGCTTTGGTAAAACAGAGATCGCCATACGTGCTGCATTTAAAACATGCTGCGATGGAAAACAGGCTGCAGTTTTAGTACCAACAACCATTCTTGCCTACCAGCATTTTAAAACATTTGGCGACAGGTTAAAAGATTTTCCGGTAACTGTTGATTTTATCAATCGTTTTAAATCGGCTAAGGAGAAAAAAGAGACGATGGAAAAAGTGGCTGCTGGAAAAATTGATATCATCATTGGCACACATGCTTTACTAAACAAAAATGTAAAGTTCAAGGACTTGGGTATAATGATCATTGACGAGGAACAGAAATTTGGTGTGGCCGCAAAAGAAAAATTAAAACAACTTAGAACTACTGTTGATTCTTTAACGCTTACTGCTACACCAATTCCAAGAACGCTGCAATTCAGTTTGATGGGTGCCAGGGATTTGAGCATAATTAATACGCCACCACCAAACCGGCAGCCGATACAAACCGAAGTAATGGTTTTTAATGAAGACGCCATCCGGGATATTATTTATTATGAAACAGAAAGAGGCGGACAGGTTTTCTTTATACATAACAGGGTAAATGGTTTGGCAGAGATGAAAGGTTTTATACAGGGCCTTTGTCCTGATGTAAGTATTGCCTATGCACACGGGCAAATGGATGGAGACCAGCTGGAAGATACCATCCTGGATTTTATGGATAAAAAATACGATGTGCTTGTTTGTACAAACATTGTAGAGAGTGGTGTAGATATTCCTAATGTAAATACCATCATTGTAAATAATGCTCATCAATTTGGTTTAAGCGACCTGCACCAACTAAGGGGAAGGGTTGGCCGCAGTAACAAAAAAGCATTCTGTTATTTGTTTGCACCGCCAATGAGTACCTTACCTGTTGACAGCCGTAAGCGTTTAAATACGCTTGAGCAATATAGTGACCTGGGCAGTGGTTTCCAGATAGCGATGAGGGACCTTGATATACGTGGCGCAGGTAATATGCTTGGTGGAGAACAAAGTGGTTTTATTGCTGAGATCGGTTTTGAAATGTACCAGAAGATATTAGATGAGGCTATCCGTGAATTAAAGAGAACCGAGTTTAAAGAATTATTTAAAGCAGAAATTCAGCAGCAGGATGATTTTGTTACTGATTGTAGTATTGATACCGACCTGGAGATCTTAATACCTGATAGCTATGTGGAAAGTATCACTGAAAGATTATCTCTTTACAGCCGTTTAGATAATTGCGGGACCGAAGAAGACCTGCAGACTTTTCATAGGGAAATGACCGACAGGTTTGGCCCGATACCCAATCAGGTGGAGGATCTGTTTACAACAGTACGCTGCAGGAAAATAGCTGTGGAACTGGGTTTTGAAAAAATGTTCTTAAAGAATGAAACGCTGAAATGCTTTTTTGTAAGCAATCCCGACTCTCCTTATTTTCAGAGTGAAATTTTTAATGGTATACTTTTATTCTTACAAACAGGTACCAACAAAGGCAAATTAAAACAGGTTGGAAAGAATGGGATATTGGTGGTAGAAAACATACAAACCATGAATGACTTGTTTTCATTTTTAGATAAGATGAAAAAGAGTACTGTTCAGTAACAGCATTTACTGTCTCTTCATCACGATCTTTTCATTTACATCTGCCATTACTTTTTTCTTAAAGTCAACAAGCTTTGGATAATCCGCAGCCTTGATCACCCGGTCTTTTACCTGCAATACCGTTATTGAGGTAAGTGTATGTGTAGCTGCATCCCATGTATAATTGCAGGTATATTGTGCAAATGGATATGCTATGGATTTGTTTTTAGGCATGGTTTCTAATGAGAATCCTGCCGGAAATTTATAAATGGTTGTATCCATCGCTTCGTAAGGAAAAGTAAAATAATAATCTCTCATCCTTTTTTCATTTTCAGGTATCTCTTCGTTAAAAATGGAGTAAAGCCTCGATTCAAAGAAAAGTTTGCTGCCTGCATTGAATGAATATAACTTTTCATATTCCATTTTTGCAGTAACGAGATAAGGGTTAGCCTTATTTTTTGAATTGCTGATTTCAAGCTCATCCGGCTGCTTAAGATCCATATTTGTTATAAAATATTTCCGCTTCTCATCATCTTTCATATCATGAAAACGCATCAGCACCTTATCTCTTACCTCCCCAAAAAGTGCATAACTCATTTTTACTTTCGCCCCTCCTTCTTCCGTAACATCAATAACAGTATTTACACTTTCCGAATTCGTTTTGTAATTGCTTGGTGGCGTGTTTACCAATACGCCGCCATCATCAGTTATCATTACCCCCTTGCGGCTTAGCGTTGTTTCATCAAGACTGGCAAAGGGTAAAGTAGTACTTGTACATTCAAGCCATATACTGTCTTTCTCTTGTGGAATACAAAGTATGACGTGGTTAAAATCATTCATGGGGAATTTTTCATCTACAATTTTGGGTTCATAATCACGATAAATAATAATGAGATTGGATCTTATACCAACCGCATCCAATGCTGACTTGAGGTAATTGCTTAATGCCTTGCAATCGCCATATTTTTTTTCTTCTACAAAACTTGCAGGAAATGGCTTTAACCCGCCAATACCAAGCTGAATACTTACATAACGCATGTTGTTCTGCATATAATTATATAATAGGGCAGCCTTTTCATTATCATTGGCAGCGCTTTGCACCATCTGCCGGTAAAATTGTTTTCTATCTTCCGGAAGGCCCGATACTTTAGCATATAGCTCATTGAACCATAATCCATAATTTTTCCAGCTTGTCATATCGCCAGCATAATCTTCCAGCTGAAATTTGTTAGGCCCAATAAAAACTGATGGCACAAAGGCATCAGAAGGGCCGCTATGTTTTTCCAGTTTATAAGCTTTTAAGTTTTTTGATTCCCAGGTATAAACTTGCTTATTACCATACTGCTTTACTTGCGGTTGATGATCTGTATTTACCATTTTATACCTTATTCCTAAATCGGCAGGAGCTTCAATTTCAAAAACAGAATGCTGCACAGATTGCCAGGGTGATTGAATATCGTAACCAGGCAAGCTGAAAATACCTTTAAACTTTATAGTGTAATTAAATTCAACCGTAATGGGATAAGATGGGGCAGTAACATAAAAGTAAGTTACTTTGCCCTCGGGCACAAGCCCTTCTCCATAATTTAAAGAGGTCATTTCTTTTTTGGTGTATGTATTTTTTTTATTCCCTAAAAGATCAAAGGTTTTTATTTCTGCATCATCCAGCATATTAAACTTATCAGAGAACTGAACAAATGAAAGATATTTTTTTGCCTGCTCATTCAGTACAGTAATTACCTGGTGCACTTCGTACTTGGCTGTATTTTTGTCTTTAATAGAAAGTCTTATATTTTCTTCTCTTATTACCATATCTGCATCTTTCTTTAGAGAATCAGGTATGGTTAAGGCAGAATAAATATTCATTTGCGCATGGCTGCAGCAAACGATACCCAATTCAATAAATAGCAGAAAGATCCTTCTCATAATATATAGGCCCGGGTTGATAGGGGAAATTAAGGCTTTTATTTAACCTTTTGCCTACGATAATCAATAACAAAAAAGGCCATTCGCCGTGGCGAATGACCTTTTTACAGTAAGAATAATTTTTACCAGGCTTTTTTGGCCACACCGTTTTTAACGGCTTCCAGTGCATTAGCTTCGCTAAGCATGGTGGTCATTTTATTGCCTTTTCCATCATTACCCTGGGCCATATAGCCACCACGGGAAGTTTTAGTTATTACTGCATCCTGCATCGGAACGTTTTTTTCCTTTGTTTTCATGCAATAGGCTGTTAACATGTTTGACATTTTAAATGAATTTATGGTTAGTAAATAGTGTTTGAAGTAGTAAGCTTCAGGATACAAGCTACTAAAAATATTGATTTTGGCAAAAATCCACTACGGGGTTTAGCTTGAAAACAGCTTGAAACTGCGCTGCTTGCCATAGCCTTTTTATACGGAATTTATACTTAAAACAACGTATTGTTTATACCAGATTAACCTGCGTTGACTATATAGTAACAGCTGAAACCCTTTACCGCCAAGGTTCTATACTATTAAATAGATTATTTCACTTATTTATGTCAACAGGGATTGGTATAAAAAAAATCAGGGCCAAAAGCCCTGAATTGTGTGGTTATAATATATTAATAAATAGTTTAAAAAAACTTGGTTTTTGTTTGAAAAACGGTCGGTTTACACGTCTATTTTAGCATATTTAGCATGAGTTTCTATAAATTCTCTACGTGGCGGAACCTCATCTCCCATCAGCATACTGAATACTCTATCTGCCTCGGCCGAGCTTTCAAGCGTAACCTGTTTTAAGGTACGTGTAGCCGGGTTCATAGTTGTTTCCCAAAGCTGTTCAGCATTCATCTCTCCCAAACCTTTATAACGCTGTGTATTTACACTCTCATCTTTACCTTGTCCGTACAATTTGATCAATGCCTTACGTTCTTCATCGTTCCATGCATAGGCCTGTTCCTTTCCTTTTTTTACAAGATACAAGGGCGGCTGTGCAATAAACACATAACCCTGTTCTACCAATTCTTTCATATAACGGAAGATAAAAGTTAAAATCAATGTCGCAATATGGCTTCCATCCACATCAGCATCCGTCATGATGATGAGTTTATGATAACGCAATTTTGACAGGTCTAAGGCTTTAGGGTCTTCAGGAGTACCGATCTTAACCCCAAGGGCAGTGAACATATTCCTGATCTCCTCGTTGTCATAGATCTTATGTTCCATCGCTTTCTCCACGTTCAATATCTTACCACGTAAAGGAAGTATGGCCTGGTAGCTCCTGTCACGGCCCTGCTTGGCTGTACCACCGGCTGAGTCTCCCTCCACCAGGTACAACTCACAGCGATGTGGATCTTTTTCACTGCAATCGGCCAGTTTACCGGGTAAGCCGCCACCGGTAAGTACACTTTTACGCTGTACCATTTCACGGGCTTTTTTAGCAGCTGCCCTTGCCTGTGCGGCTAATATTACTTTTTGAATAATGGTCTTGGCTTCTTTCGGATTCTCTTCAAGAAAAGCAGATAATACTCTGCTGAGCGTAGTGTCCACAACACCCATTACTTCATTATTACCGAGTTTGGTTTTGGTTTGTCCCTCAAACTGCGGCTCAGGTACTTTAACAGAGATAATAGCACTTAAACCCTCACGAAAATCATCGCCCTCAATCTCCACCTTGGCTTTTTCAAACATGCCTTCTTTTTCACCATAGCTTTTAAAAACCCTGGTTATAGAGCGGCGAAAGCCTGCTACGTGTGTTCCGCCTTCAATAGTATTGATGTTATTTACATAGCTGAAAAGATGTTCCTGGTATCCTGTATTGTAGATCATAGCTACTTCCACCACTACATTGCTGGCTGCATCGTGCCCGTCGCAATAGATCACGGTAGGAAGCAAAGGATTTCGGTTGGCATTCTTATCCAGCATTTCTACAAACTCTACAATACCACCTTCACTGTAAAATGTTTTAGAATAAGTTGATCCGTCCTCTTCTTTCTCCCGCAGGTCATGAATATGAATAGTTATCTTTTTATTCAGGAACGAAAGCTCCCGTAAACGTCCTTCCAATATTTCCCGGTTGTAAACACTGGCAATAAAAATGGATAAATCGGGCCAGAACTGAACGGTGGTACCATGTGTATCAGATTTACCGATCTCTCTTACTGTATATTGAGGCACACCTTTGGCATATTCCTGCTCAAAGGTTTTACCATCACGGTTAACAACCACATGCAGTTTACTGCTCAGTGCATTTACACAACTAACACCCACACCATGCAAACCGCCTGATACTTTATAAGAATCCTTATCAAATTTACCTCCGGCGTGTAAAACAGTCATTACCACTTCCAGTGCACTTCTGTTCTCTTTGGTATGCATACCCGTAGGAATACCACGGCCGTCATCTTCTACCGTGATCGAATTATCTTCATTGATAGTTACGGTAATGTTTTTACAATGGCCGGCAAGTGCCTCATCAATCGAGTTATCTACTACTTCATACACCAGGTGATGCAGGCCTTTTACTCCAATATCGCCAATATACATAGCGGGCCTTTTTCTAACTGCTTCTAAACCTTCTAAAACCTGGATACTGTCTGCGCCATAACCGGTATTGGCGGGGGTTGGAACTGCTGCTGTTTCTGTGCTCATATTGTCGATCTAAATCACTTTTAACTTGTAAAATTAATGCCGATGGCTATCGGCAGGCAAAGGTACGAAAAAACAGGCGTTTAAGGTAATTATTAAGGGTTTATTTTGGGCTGGAATTTACCATACAATTGATCTTTTTTTAAGGTGTTGATTGCAGAAAATTACAGTGCATTTTAAGTATGCATAAATAACATTAAAACAACAAGCCTGCACTATTTTTACTTTCATTGTTTAAACATTATCTGTATCTTTGCAGTTGAATTTTTACATGAAAGATCAAACAGATATACTAAGCATTGCACACCGCCAACCCCTTTTACAGGAGGACCTGGATGTATTGCTACATGTTGACCGTACCGTACCGGGCTCTGTTCATTATTCTATAAACAGGTATAAGAAACAACCTCAATGGAATATTGATGATACCGGTATATTGGTTTATCATGTTGAAAAGAACAACCCTGCTGCAAATTACCTTGAACTTAAATTCTGTGTTAGCGGCAACGTGTATTGCAGGCAAAAACAAACTGAATGTGATTTTTGCAAATTCAATACCAGCAAAAGCTGTATTGAAAAAGTGGACAGCGTTGATGTGGTAAGCTTTAGTTTTAAGCCAACTTATTTAACCCAGTTTACCAATAACAGTACCGAACCCGGCTTAACAGAGAACGTACTTTCTTTCAGGCATACAACTTCCTTTTCAAAGCAATTACCGCTTTGTGGCAAAACAAGAACTGCTATTGAAGCTTTGCTGAACCATACCTATACTGACACCAGGGAAAATATTTTCATCAATGCACAAACACAGATACTGTTACTGTACAGTATGGATTGTATGCTGGGTGATGATAAGGAAACAGAATTTACCTGCAAGTTTTTACAAAATGCCGAGGACAGGGAAAAGATCATTAAAGCAAGAGAGGTTTTATTGCAGCATATTGGCGAACCCATTACCATCAAGGCGCTCAGCCGTAAAGTTGCGATCAATGAGTGTTATTTAAAGAAAGGATTTAAAGAGATATTCGGCACTACCATATTCGATTTTTATCAAAGTCAGAGAATGGAACATGCAAAATATTTATTGTACGAAAAAGGCCTTAGCGTAACTGAAGTATCATTACTATTAGGATATTCATCTATATCTCATTTTTCTACTGCGTTTAAAAAACACACGGGCATTAAACCTTGTGAATTGTTATTACGCTAGTTTTCCTCTTTACGTAAATCGTTTTCCCGATTAAAGAGTTGTTTATTTTTTTATGAATGCATTTTTGCAATCTAAAAAAGAACAATGGCTAAAAGATTCAATATTTCAATTTTACTGCTGGGTTTAAGTTTATCATTATCTGCACAGCAAAAGAACAATCATTTAAAAGACACAACAGAACCTGATCACAAGTATTTACCCGATGTAACTATTGTGGGCCGTAACAGCAAGACTGATATTCAGCAATTGCCTGAAATTGTGGGTACATCAATATATGCCGGTAAGAAAAATGCACTCATCGTGCTGGATAACGTAAAAGGAAATGTGGTAACGAACAATATGCGCCAGATCGTAGCCAAAGTACCCGGTATTCATATTTGGGAAAGTGATGGCAGCGGAATACAGATAGGCATTGCAGCAAGAGGCCTGAGCCCCAACCGCAGTTGGGAATTTAATGTTCGCCAGAATGGTTATGATATTGCCGCCGATCCTTTTGGGTATCCCGAAGCTTATTACAATCCGCAGTTACAGGCTGTACAGCGCATTGAAATAGTAAGAGGCCAGGGCGCCTTACAATACGGCCCGCAGTTTGGCGGACTGGTAAATTATATTTTACGCAACGGCAGCGAGATCAATAAAAAATTTGAATTTGAAACACAGCAGACTGTGGGCAGCAATGGCCTGTTCAACAGTTATAACGCCATTGGTGGTAAAACCGATAAGTACCACTACTATGCTTTCTTCGATCACCGCAATGCCGATGGCTACCGAAAGAACAGTGAATATTATACCAACTCAGGTTTTGGAACATTTACTTACAGGATAAATAAAAAATTCTCTTTAACTACTGAAGTCATGCGTTCCAACATCCGCAGCCAGCAACCTGGGGGATTAACGGATATACAAATAGAGCAGGATATAAAGCAAAGCTTCCGCAGCAGGAATTGGTTTGATATTACGTGGACCACAGCAGCACTAATTGCCAATTACGATTTTAATGAACATGCAAGACTAAATGTAAAATTATTTGGAATATGGGGCGACAGGAACAGCGTGGGTTATATCCCTGCCGGTGGAATTATTGTTGCCGACAGCATTAATAAATCAACTGGTCAATATAATGCAAGAAATGTGAATGCTGATAAGTACCGCAATGCCGGCCTGGAGGCAAGATTTATAAGCGACTACACATTATTCAAAACAAAACAAACATTTTCTGGAGGTGTTAGATTGTACAAAGGCACAACATACCGCTACTCCAGCGATGGCAAAGGCACAACAGGAACTGATTATGAGATGAGTTTATCAGACGGTATATGGAACAGGGATATTGATTTTAATACAACCAATGTAGCCGTATTTGCAGAAAACATTTTCAGAATTTCAAAAAAATTCCTGATCATTCCAGGTATTAGGTATGAATATATTACCGGTAATGCAGGAGGAAGAAATGGTTTTGCAGCAAACGGAGCAGAAATTATTTTACAGAATCAAAAAAAATCAAGGGGATTTGTGCTTGCAGGAGTTGGAACTGAATTTCATACCAGTAAATCAACAGAGATATATGCCAACATAACGCAGGCTTACCGCCCCGTACAGTTTGCTGATCTTACTGCACCGCCAACAACAGATGTTATTGACCAGGACCTGAAAGATGCAAAAGGTTATAACGCAGACCTGGGCTATCGTGGTAAAATAAAAAGTTATTTATTCTTTGATGCAGGCATTTATTACCTCAGATATAATAACCGCATTGGTACCATTGTTCAGCAAAGAACCGATGGAAGCTTTTATAATTACCGTACCAATGTTGGCAACAGCAGCAGCAAAGGTTTTGAAGGACTGATCGAATTCAGCCCGGTAAAAGCATTCAGCAAGAAAAATACAAAGGCTGATATAAGCATGTTTGTAAGTTATAGTTATACAGATGCCCGGTACGGGAACTTTAAAATAATTACCAAGAACAGCAGCAACCAGCTGGTAGAGACAAATCTTAAAAATAAAAAGGTTGAGAATGCTCCTGAAAATATTGTAAGAACAGGTATTACTGCATCATACAACAACTTTTCATTAACAGGCCAATTAAGTTATGTTGATTATTCGTATTCAGATGCTAATAACACAGTTACTCCAACTGCTAATGCACAAAATGGCTTGATCCCTGCTTATACTGTTATTGATCTAACCGGCGTTTATAAATTTTCAGCCAGGTTCAATATCAAAGCAGGTATCAATAATGTTGGTAACGAAAAATATTTTACACGCCGTGCAGGTGGCTATCCCGGTCCCGGCGCTTTACCGGCTGATGGCAGAACATTCTTTGTTTCTGTGGCTGCAAAATTCTAGAATCTCTTTTTATAAATAAATTTTATAACAGGTGCTGATAATTATCAGCACCTGTTTTGTTTTTGATCATGTATTCTGTCATCATTTCGTAAAACATTATGATTTAAAACAGGTATTTAACATCCTGACAAAACCATGATAAATCTATAACAATACGAAACCAACTTTGTGCTTGTAAATGACCAAAACGAACAAAACACAGCGGTCTATTTTTTGATTTTATAAAATTATTTGATGAAAAAAAGTCTAAACCCATTCGTATTGCTGATGGCAATAATGATATCCAATGCCTGTTTTGCCCAACAGGATTCTCTCTTAGGTAAAAAACTTGATGAGGTGATCATTACCGGTCAATATAAGCCTCAATCCTTAAAGAAATCTGTTTATCAGGTGAGAGTTATAAATAATGAGCGCATTAAACAAAGTGGCGCTACCAATGTTCAGCAGGTACTCAATAATCAATTAGGGTTTCGCTTTAGCAGCGATAATACCCTTGGTACAACAGATGTACAGTTGATGGGCATGAGTGGTCGGAATGTAAAAATTCTATTAGATGGTGTGCCAATGATTGACCGCGGCGATACCCGTGAAAGCCTGGGCCAGGTAGACATTAACAGCATTGAGCGAATCGAGATTGTGGAAGGGCCGATGTCGGTATCTTACGGCTCAGATGCTTTAGCAGGTGTTATCAACATCATTACAAAAAAATACAGTAAAGACATTTTATCTATAACTGCAAAATTGCAGGAAGAGACCGCAGGCTCAGAATACCATCCATTCAACTATAAAGGTGTTCACCAGCAAAATGTAACTCTTGCCTACAAAAAAAGCAACTGGAGTTTTGCTGCCGGTGGCACACACAACGATTTCAATGGTTTTGGCGGGGATGCTTACGGCAGGGCAAAATCATGGAAGCCCAAAGAGCAATGGATGGGTAATGCACGGATCGGTTACGATAAAAATGGCCTGAACATGTATTATCGTATTGATGCATTGGCAGAAGATATTGTAAGCAAAGGAGCCATTAATTATGGTAACTATAAAGCAATAGATCAGCAATATATTACAGACAGGTTATCCCACCAGTTACAGGGCAGTTATGCATTCAATAAAAAATTACAGATGGCTACTGTAGTTGGCTACACCAATTATAAAAGAAGAACAAAAACTTCCCGCCACGATTTTGAAAAAGATACAGATGAGTTAACAACCGGTGAGGGCGAACAGGATATTTCCAAATTCAACAGTTTTGTTTTCAGAACTACATTTCAATACCAGCTAAGCAACAAGATCGCTTTACAGCCAGGTATTGATATAAACAGCGAAGCGGCCAGCGGAGAAAGAATACAGGACAACCCGTCTATAACAGATTATGCGGCTTTCATCTCTGCAGAAATAAAACCAAACTCCCGGATCAATATCCGCCCGGGGTTACGTTTCATTAAAAATTCTGACTACAATGCACCGCCTGTTATTCCTTCTATTAACAGTAAGATCATTTTAAACAAACAACTTGATCTGCGTTTTGCATATGCGTATGGCTTTCGTGCGCCTGCATTAAGAGAACTGTATTTTTATTTTGTTGATGTGAACCACAATATTGTGGGCAATCCAAACTTAAAGGCCGAAACCTCAAACAGTTTTAATGCATCTATTAACTGGAACGCAATACCAAAAAATAACATGGCTTATAACATTTCATTAGCCGGTTTTTATAACCAGTTTAATAACCAGATAGATTTTGAAACGCTTGATTCGGTTCAATACACTTATCTAAACATCAACAATGCAAAAACAGCAGGTTTTACCCTCGAAAATAAATTATCTGCCAAAAACCTGGATGCATCGCTGGGACTTTCATACATTGGTTTTTACCGCCAGTATTACAATGACAAGATCTACATAAAAGAAGATGATAAAAAATATTTATGGACCCCCGAAGTGAATGCCTCGGTAGGTTACAGTATTCCCACAATAAAAACCAGGCTGAATGTTTTTTATAAACTTACAGGCAAAAGACCTCAACTGGTGCCGGGCATCAATGCTTCAAACCAGCAGGCTTTAATAGTAGCCGAAACAGAAGCCTATCACCTGGCCGATTTTACTGCCAATACACAGATCAATAAATACATTTCTGTTAGCACAGGCGTAAAAAATATTTTTGATGTTACCAATGCAAGAAACACAGCTGTTGCCAGTAACGCTATTCATTCAGCAGGCGCTACAGTGGCTGTGGGTTATGGGCGTTCTTACTTTGTGGGTTTAAACATTCAATGGAATAAAAAATAAAAATTAATCATCTTATCTAAAAGCATACATCATGATACGCACACAAAAAAATATTTTAATAGCTGCAACTTTATTATTGTTCACAGCCTGTAAAAAGGATGTTGACCCTGTTTTTATAATACCCCCATCAAACGGCGCACAAATTAAATTGAATGGTATAGCAGGCAGCGAAGCTGGAACTGTTGCCGGTAATGCTGTCTATCTCGATCTTTCAGCCGACAGGCAAACGCCGGTATTACGTTCAGGCTGGGATCTTGGCTTTTATTCAGGATCAGATTTCAGGGTTGTTTTAAATAATACATCAGTTGCCGGCGCCAAAGTATTGGCAAAAAATGACCTGGCAACAGTTGGTGCGGCAGATACCATAGGGTTAACTTTAACAACCAGCCAGTTTAATCCCTTACCACAGGATCTTCCTTATTTTGATAATGTAGCCGGCGATCTTACAAAAACAGTTATACCTGCAATAGCTGCAACAGATGCCAATAACAAAGTGATCATTCTCAATCGTGGCACAGGTGGCGGCATTGCAGCCAGGCCTTGGGTTAAATTAAGGGTATTGCGTAATATAAACGGGGGATATACCCTCCAATATGCAGGTATCCAGGAAACAACTTTCAGAACAATACAGGTTGCCAAAGATGCAGCATATCATTTTAAATTTATTTCTTTTGAAACAGGTATAGTAGATGCACAACCTGAAAAGGAAAAATGGGATTTGGTTTGGAGCTATTCAGTATTTGAAGCGAATTTTGGTGCTGGGCCCGTACCTTATAATTTTTCTGACCTGATCGCTGTAAACTATTTATCTGGGGTAACTGTCGCTTCAAAAATATATGCCAATGCAGCAACAGCAGAAAGTGCATATGCTGCTTTTAATAAAGACAGTGTGGCTCTTACTACTCCCTCAACCAGCCGATGGGCAATTGGCAGCAGTTGGAGAAGCACACAACCGGCAACCGGTGCCAGGCTCGACAGGTTCTATATAATTAAAGATGCCACAGGTAATTACTACAAGTTAAAATGCCTCTCCATGGGTATCGGTACCGATGGAGGTACAAGGGGGAAACCAGAATTCAAATACAGCCTTATAAAATAATTTGATATTGAAAAACTAAAAGCTGCCTTTACTGAAAGGCAGTTTTTTATTTTTACAAATATTTAAAAAGGCTTCCAAGTAGATGAAAACCTTTTCGTTTTGTACTGTTTCCGAGAAATAATTTTTAACAGGTATTGGTGTTGGTGTATTGGATGTTAAAGCGGAACCTAATTTTTTTAATTTAGCATTTTAAAAAAGTAAGACGGGAATAAGACTACCCCCGTCTTTTTTACCCTAATAAAACCCTAAACCAGCAAAAATCTTTATTATATATTTTTAAGTAACTAACTTCCTTATTTTCTAAAAGAATAATTGCCAATTCTATGCCAAAGGTTTTAAAATGTGGATAAGTAGGGCTGAAACTGAGGCAGAATAGGGCTTTCACACGAATTAAAAATAAAGCACTGTAATTATACGAAAGCAACGCAGGTATTTACACCTGTAAATTAGCAATTTATCCATATTTAAGAACTCTGCTATTTTACTACCTTTGCACACTTATTTAAACGTATAACTGGCTAGTTTAACAATACTAACTGCAGAATAAAAGTTTCAGGGAATTTATGAGTGTAAAATATACCGAATACCAGCAATTGAACCTCCCTTCCATAAGTGAAGAGATTTTGGCAAAATGGAAGAAAGAAGAAACCTTTGAAAAAAGTGTTCAGTTCCGTGAAGGCCACCCTCCGTTTGTATTCTATGAAGGTCCCCCAAGTGCCAATGGTATGCCCGGTATACATCATGTTATTTCCAGGACATTAAAAGATTTGGTTTGCCGCTACAAAACCATGCAGGGTTTTCAGGTAAAACGTAAAGGCGGTTGGGATACTCATGGCTTGCCTATTGAGTTGGGCGTTGAAAAAGAATTAGGCATAACCAAAGAAGATATCGGTGTAAAAATATCTGTAGAGGATTACAATAAAAAATGTCGTGAAGTGGTGATGCGGTTTAAAGATAAGTGGGATGATATAACCCAAAAAATGGGTTATTGGGTAGATCTGAAAGACCCTTATGTAACATTTGAAAATAATTATGTTGAAACCCTTTGGTGGTGCCTGAGCGAATTGTATAAGAAAGGATACCTGTATGAGAGTGTAAGCATTCAGCCTTACTCACCTGCTGCCGGTACGGGCTTGTCATCACACGAATTAAACCAGCCAGGTACTTATAAGGATGTGAAGGATACGAGTGCGGTGGCGATGTTTCGGCTCCTGAAAACCTCACCCCAGCCCTCTCCAAAGGAGAGGGAGCAACACCCTGCTGTTGCTAAGATTTTTTCTGCAATTGCAGAGTCTTCTTCAATCCACCCTTCGGGGGGTGGGGGGGCTTTCTTTATGGCCTGGACAACTACACCATGGACATTACCTTCCAACTTAGGCTTGACTGTTGGACCTAACATTGATTATGTAATGGTAAAAACTTTCAACCCATATACACATCTTCCCATTAATGTTATTCTTGCAAAAGCATTGGTTACAAAATATTTTAAGGTAGAAAATGAAAACGGAAACTTCGGTGAATATTCAGAAAAGCTGAGTAACATTGAAGTGTCTAAGATCTCCCCTTCGGGGGGCGGAGGGGCTATTCCATGGAAAATTATAGCGGAATTTAAAGGAAAAGAGTTTGAAGGCATTTCTTACGAACAACTCCTCCCCTCCGAAGCAAATACTTTAGAAAAAATTAAGGAAATAACGCCAAGCGCTCAACCTTTCAGAGTTATTGTTGGCGATTTTGTAACTACCGAAGATGGTACCGGCATTGTACATACAGCACCTGCATTTGGTGCAGATGATTTTAAAGCAGGACAAAAAAACAACCTCGGCATTTTAACCCTGGTTGATAAGCAGGGAAAATTTGTTGAGGGCGTTGGTGAATTCAGCAACCGCTATGTAAAAAATTATAAAGATGAAAAAGATTACGTGGATGTGAATGTTGATATTGCTGTTAAGCTCAAAAAAGAGAACCGTGCTTTTAAGGTTGAAAAATACGAACACAATTATCCGCATTGCTGGCGTACAGATAAACCCATTATTTATTATCCTCTTGATGCATGGTTCATTAAAACCACAGCAGTTAAAGACAGGATGGTTGAACTCAACAAGACCATCAACTGGAAGCCTGCAAGCACCGGCACCGGCCGCTTTGGCAACTGGCTGGAGAATATGGTTGACTGGAACCTGAGCCGTAGCCGCTTTTGGGGTACACCGCTTCCGATTTGGAAAACCGAAGATGGTGAAGAAGAAAAATGTATCGGATCAATTGAAGAACTGAACAACGAAATAAAAAAAGCTGCCGAAGTTTTGGGCGGCGAAACAAATAAACATTACCTGCACGAAGGTATACTTGACCTGCATAAACCTTATGTGGATGAAATTACTTTGGTAAGTCCTTTAGGCAAACCCATGCAACGGGTACCAGACCTTATTGATGTTTGGTTCGATAGCGGCGCCATGCCTTACGCACAATGGGGCCTTGATATGGAGAAAGTAAACGGTGGTAACCCCTTCCCCTTTGGGAAAGGTTGGGATGGGGCCTTCCCTGCAGATTTTATTGCCGAAGGTGTTGACCAAACAAGAGGCTGGTTCTATACCCTTCATGCATTGGCTGTACTATTATTCGACAGTGTTGCTTATAAAACCGTAGTAAGTAACGGACTGGTTTTGGATAAGGCCGGTAATAAAATGAGTAAGCGCCTTGGCAACGTAGTTGATCCATTTGCCACGATTGATAGTTTTGGTGCCGATGCCACCCGCTGGTACCTCATCACCAATGCATCACCATGGGATAGTTTAAAATTTGATAGCGAAGGTATTAAAGAAGTGCAACGTAAATTCTTTGGTACGCTTTACAACACCTACCAGTTCTTTGCATTGTACGCCAATGTTGATGGATTTGCTTTTAAAGAAAATTATATCCCCGTAAAAGACAGGCCCGAGATAGACCAGTGGATCTTATCTTCCCTGAACAGTTTAATCAAAGATGTACAGGAAAATTTTGATGCTTACGAGCCTACACAGGTAGGCCGTGCTATTGAAGATTTTGTAGATGCCCATTTGAGTAACTGGTACGTAAGGCTTTGTCGCCGCCGGTTCTGGAAGGGAGAATATGAGCATGATAAGATTTGTGCTTACCAAACCTTGTATGAATGTCTTGAAACACTTTGCAAACTGATGGCTCCTGTTGCCCCTTTCTTTGCTGATTGGTTATTCAATAATCTCAATACCGTATCAAACAGGTTCAACAAACAATCTGTACATCATACCGATTTTCCAAAAGTGAATGGCACTGTAATTGATGTTGATCTGGAGAAAAGAATGCAGCTGGCCCAGGATATTTCGTCACTGATATTGTCGCTTCGCAAAAACAAGAAAGTAAATCTTAAGGTGAGGCAGCCACTGCAAAAAGTTTTTATACCAGCTTTGGATATCACGATGGCAGAGCGTATAAATAAAGTAGCCGAAATAATTAAGGCCGAGACCAATATTAAGGAAGTTGAGGTGCTGAGACCCGATAATGATTTTATTAAGAAAAAAGCTAAAGCCAATTTTAAGACACTGGGTAAAAAATTGGGGCCAAAAATGAAATGGGCTGCTGAACAGATCTCAGCTTTTGATAATACGGTTATAGACCAGGTTTTAGAAAATGAATACCTGCTTAATCCTGATTATAAGACCTCAGGCGAAGAACCAATTATTATCAATGCCGAGGACCTGGAAATTTCTACTGATGAGATACCGGGCTATGAAGTTGCTGTAAAAGGACAGCTAACAGTAGCTTTAGATATAGTAATTACAGACCATTTGAAAAAAGAAGGGGATGCACGGGAATTTATAAATAGGATACAAAATATCAGAAAAGACAGTGGATTTAACCTGGCTGACAGGATAGATATAATAGTAAGTGAAAATGCAGGGCTGCAACCGTCTATAATTCAATATAAAGATTATATTTGCGCCGAAATTCTAGCTGACTCACTTACTTTTTTGCCTGTTTTAAACGACGGAATGGAAATTGAAGTGAATGAAGCTATATTAAAAGTGAACGTACTTAAAAAAGGACAATAGTATGGCTACAAAAAAGAAAGTGTCAAAACCAGCTCCTAAAAAAGCTGTAAAACCAGTTAAAAAAGTTGCTCCGGCAAAAAAAGCAGGCCCTGCAAAGAAACCTGCTGTAAAAAAACCAGTAGCTAAGAAGGCAGTGGCTAAAAAACCTGCTCCTAAGCCTGTAGTAAAGAAAACAGTTAAAAAGATAGCAAAAATTATAAAAAAGGCCCCAAAGAAGGCAATTGTGGTAAAAAAAGTGGCAAAACCGGTTGTTAAGCCTGCTGCAAAAAAAACAGTACAAAAACCTATGAAAAAAATTGAAGTGAAAAAACCTGCAGTAAAACCTGTTTCGGCTAAAAAAGAGCCTGCAAAAGTGGTAGCGCCGGTTAAAGCAAAATCGCCTGAAAAAGCAAAAGACATTAAAATTACACCAGCCAAGCCTGTTGTATTACCTAAGATCAATACTAAAACTTCCCGTAAGTATCAGCCTGAGTTCACCAAATCGGTGCTTGACCAGCCTGTACATGACCTGGGGGCACCTATTGTTCGTTACAGTGATGCCGATTTAACAGAGTTCAGGGAGATCATTCAGCGTAAACTGGATTCAGCTAAAAAAGAATTGAACTACCTGCAGGGATTAATTACCCGTAAAGATGAAATGGGCGGAGATAATGATGATGCCCGCTACATGACCATGGAAGATGGCAGCATGAGTATGGAAAGAGAGCAGCTTAGTCAGATGGCCAGCCGCCAGATCACTTTTATCGATCACCTGGAGAAAGCAGTAATGCGTATTGAAAATAAAACCTATGGCATTTGCAGGGTTACTGGCCAGTTAATTGATAAAGCCCGTTTACGTGCAGTACCGCATGCTACATTAAGCATGGAAGCTAAAATGGGAGCAGCGAAATAATTAAAAAATCAAAAGGAAAAAATCAAAAAAGGGAATGAGCGATCATTCTCTTTTTTTATCTGTCAGGCTTTGTATCTTGGTATCTTTGGTGAAAAAATTATACTGAATTATAGACGCTTTGTATAAAGAATAATCCTCTATTTTACCTCCTGCATATCCACCAGTCTCTTATAAAATCCATTCTGTGCTATAAGGCCATCATGTGTTCCTCTTTCCACAATCTCGCCTTTTTGCAGAACAATAATTTCATCGGCATGGCGGATGGTACTTAAGCGATGAGCAATAACCAGCGAAGTACGGTTGTTCATCAGGTTGTTGATGGCGTCCTGAACAAGGCGTTCGCTTTCGGTATCGAGGGATGAAGTGGCTTCATCTAAAATTAAAATAGGTGGATTTTTTAAAACAGCCCTGGCAATGGTCATGCGCTGACGTTCGCCACCGCTGAGTTTACCACCACGGTCGCCAATATTGGTTTTATAACCTTCTTCTTTCTGCAAAATAAAATTATGTGCATTGGCAATTTTAGCTGCATGCTCAATGGCTTCGGGTGTTGCATTATCAATGCCTAAAGTAATATTGTTGGCAATGGTATCATTAAACAGGATGGGCTCCTGGGTTACAATACCCATCAATCCTCTTAACTGATCAAGAGAATAATCTTTAATATTTATTCCATCAATTAATAACTCGCCGCTGCTCACATCATGAAACCTTGGAACCAGGTCGGCCAGTGTACTTTTGCCGGCACCACTACTGCCCACCAGTGCCACTGTTTTTCCTTTCTCTACTTTTAAATTAATGTTCTTTAAAATGGTTACATCATCATAAGCAAAGCCCACATTTTTAAACTCGATGGAATGATCAAAACTTTTTATAGACTTAGGATTAGCCGCTTCTTCCACCATCACCGGTGCCTGCAATACTTCCTCAATACGGGCAATGGCTGCGGTACCTTTTTGCATATTGTAAAACGAAGTGGATAATGCTTTTGCCGGGCTGATGATCTGTGTAAAAATTCCGATGTACATGATGAAGCCTTTGTCGGTCAGTCCGCCGGCATTGCCGCCCAACACCAACTGGCCTCCAAAATAAAGTATGCCACATAAGACCAGCACACCTAAAAATTCCGATAGAGGCGATGCAAGATCACGTCTGTATTGCATTTTATTTTTGATGTGAAACAGGTCCTCATTGTGTGCATCAAATTTTTTACCAACCAGCCTTTCGGCAGTAAATGCTTTTATAACACGTAAACCCCCGAGTGTTTCATCTAATACAGAAAGAGCTTCACCCTGTTTAATGGCAGCCGCACTTGATTGTTTTTTTAAAGAACGGCTTATGCGGCCAATGATAAAACCAGTCAAGGGTAAAAAAATGAATAAGAACAGAGATAGTTTCGGGCTTATAAAAACCAATGTGCCCAACAGAATTATTATATTCAACGGGTCTTTAATAAACCCTTCAACGGTGCCTACCACCGAGTTTTCAAGTTCTCCCACATCATTAGTCATACGGCTCATGATATCGCCTTTACGCTGCTCGGTAAAATAGCCAATGGGCATAATCAGAATTTTCTGAAACAGTTCTTTGCGGAGCCTGTTCATAACGCCATTACGCATGGGCGCTAAAATATAGTACGATAAATAAGTAAAGAGATTTTTCAGGAATACGGCTATTAATACCATAATACAGATCAAAGCCAAAACATAAGCTTTACCATTTACTTTAATCAATTCCTGTAACTGGTAACTGATATAACGGATAACATCCTGGGAGGAAGTAACCACCTCGGGTTTAACAACATCAGCCTTACCTTTTGTAAAAATAAGATCGATAAAAAAAGGTAAAGACCCAATTGATGCTACTGAAAATACAATAGCCAATACGATGAATAAAAAGTATAATCCAATATTGGCTTTATAAGCACCCAGGTAACGGAACAGCCTTGCGTATTTCTTCATTTGTTTTAAAATTCTGTCAAATCAAGGCAAAGTAACTAATTTTACAATGATTAAAGCGTAATAAACATGTTAGAAGGCAAAAGACAGAAACAGGTGGCGGGGTTGTTGAACAAAGAGCTCAGCGATATTTTTCAGCGGTTGGGCTTGTCCATGATGGATGGCGGAATGGTTTCCATTTCATCGGTAAAAATAACACCGGATCTATATGAAGCAAGGATATACCTTAGTTTTTTTAAAGTAGCTGATAGTTTTGATGCCTTAAAAAAAATTGAAGACCGCAGCTGGGAGATAAAAAAAGAATTAACATCCAGGGTAAGGCATCAGTTACGCAGCATGCCCAACCTTACATTTTATATTGATGATACGTTGGATTATGTAGACAAGATGGAAAAAATATTTAAGGAAATTAAAAAAGAAGAAGGGAATTAAATGTTTGTAGTTGGTGGTTTGTAGTTTGTGGTTTTTTAACAGCATGCCGCCCTTAACAACAAAAAATAAACCACAAACTATACATGTATTTCACCTTTGCCTGGAGATATTTTAAAGCAAAAAAAAGTGCCAATGCCATCAATATTATTGCATGGGTTACAGTTGCCGTTATTGCTTTTGCTACCTGCTGCCAGGTTTTGGTACTAAGCGTCTTTAATGGATTTGAGGACCTGGTTAAATCTTTATACTCTTCTTTTTATTCCGATATTAAAATAATCCCAACAAAAGGAAAAACTTTTACACTTACTGCAGAGCAGATCGCTTCCATAAAAAAACAGCCGGGTGTTTCTGTTTCATCTTTAATTGCGGAAGAAAAGGCGCTACTTAAAAATAATGATGCCCAAACTGTTATCTATCTTAAAGGTGTTGATGCTGATTATGAAAAAGTAAGCGGTGTTGCTGCTAAAACCAACCGGGGCAAATATTTTACAGGCACAACTGAAGAACCTTATCTCGTAACAGGTTCAGGCATTCAAAATGCAGCAGCATTGAATTTTGATCCTGCAAACGAACTTACTGTTATCTTACCCAAAAAAAATACTGAAAATAATGATCCTTTACAATCTTTAAGTGAAGGATTTATAAAATCTTCAGGCTCTTTTACTATTCAACAGGAGTTTGATGATAAATACGCCATTACCAATATTGGTTTTATAAAACAACAAATGGGCTTTGCTACAGATGAATACAGTGCCATGGAAATAAAGCTAAAAAAAGATGCAGATCCTGAAGAAGAAAAAAAAATACTAGCTGCATTGCTAGGTAATAATTATAAAGTACAAACCAAGTACGAGCAAAACACCAGCCTGTACAATACCATGAAACTGGAAAAATGGGCAATTTATGGGGTACTTACATTGATACTCATTATTGCGGCTTTCAACATGGTAAGCGCTTTAACCATGCTGGTGCTGGAAAAAAGAAAGGACATCAATGTGCTGCAAAGTATGGGTGCCTCTCAAAAAAGTATTCTTAAAATATTTTTAAGTGAAGGATTATTATTAGGTAGCATTGGTACAGCTGCAGGTATTGTAATGGCTACCATTCTTAGCCTACTCCAGATAAAATTTGAAATCATAAAATTAGCGGGCGGTTCTTTCCTTTTAGATTATTTCCCCGTAAAATTAATTGCCACTGATTTTATTTTAGTGGCGGGTACAGCCACTGCAATAGCATTTATCGCTGCCTGGTTCCCGGCATATAAAGCCAGCAGGCAGGCATTTGAACTAAGGTAGGGCCTCTCCGGCCTCTCCTCCCTTCCTCCTCTCCGGTAGAGAGGAGGCGGCACATCAAATATATCCGGGCATTATGTTCTACCACATCAACATTGATGCTTTACCCGGCAATAATGTAAGAGTCTTTCTTCTTTTTAATCGTAAAATCTTCGCTTTAATCTTCAAGTTCCCTCTCCTCTGGAGAGGGGTTGGGGTGAGGCCGGGGGCTTTCTACCTCAACACCATCTGCCTGTCGGCATCCAGCTTTATCAAAATAAAAATAAGCATGGTAAAAGTTAGAAGCGAAGAACCGCCATAACTCATCAATGGCAAAGTGATTCCAATAACCGGGGCCAGTCCAATGGTTACACAAATATTAACTGCTATATGAAAGAACATGATGCCAGCCACAGCATAAGCATACACCCTGCTGAATGTACTTCGCTGCCGTTCTGCTATTCGGATTATCCGCAAAATAAAAACAAGGTAGATGAGCATTAATAAACCACTGCCTAAAAATCCAAAATTCTCTCCCACCGAAGTAAAAATAAAATCGGTATGCTGCTCCGGAACAAAATCACCACGGGTTTGCGTTCCTTTTAAAAATCCCTTTCCTAAAAATCCACCCGAGCCAATGGCTATCTTAGATTGTTTTACGTTGTAATCCTGGGCCTCTTCCTTTATTTTTTTGGTCTTTTCATCAGGCTGATTCAGTTCAGCTGTTTTGTTATCGGTGTAGGGATTGCTTTTTCCTACCATACTGAATATCCTGTCGCCCTGATACCCTTTTAATACATCCTTAAAAATAAAGGGGACAACAAATTGAGAAAATGCGAGGCAGAAAACCCAGGCCAGGCCAATGAATGCCAGGATTGAGAAATTACGCTTTATTTTTCGCCAATAAATATAAACAAGGATTAACGCACTCCCCGTAAAGCCGATCAACAATTCCGTTCTGTCAAACAGCAATGTAACTACCAGCAGCACTGCCACAGAAGCACCGGTTATGAGATAACCGGCAGGCAATCCCTCCCGGTACATGGGAATTAAAAAAGAAAAATACACCAATGCCAAACCTGTTTCCCCCTGCAGAATAGACAATACTGCAGGAGTAAAAGCAATGCCCGCAGCAATTAATTGCGATTTGGATTTTCTGAAATCAATATCGGGCATTGATAAATATTTAGCCAATGCCAATGCAGTAAATATTTTACACAATTCCACAGGCTGAAGGTTCATAAAACCAAGTGGTATCCAGCTTTTAGAGCCCTTGATCTCTTTACCTACAACAAAAGTTGCCAGCACTAAAAGAATACCTATTAAATAAGAAATGTTAGATGTTGCGGTAAACAGTTTACTATCGGTTAATAAAATAAAAATGGCTACCACAATGCAGGCTGCAAAAAAGAATAACTGTTTACTATAATTCTTTTTAAAGCCGACTAAAGTCTGCATGATGTTATCGGAAGTTTTATATTCCACAGAGTAGATACACACTATGCCAAATATCACGATAAGGGCATATAGCCAAACCATCAGCCAATCTATACCTTTTGATATGGTTGGATTTTTATGTTGCATAGTGAGTTGTGAGTTGTGAATCGTGAGTTAGTACACGATCATTTTGCTGAGCATTTTAAAAGTTTTTATTATTAACTCTCCCGTTTGTGCTAAATCTTCTTTTTTAAAATATTCAAGTTCTTCTCCAATATCTAAAATCGTATCTATCTCTATGATTGAACCTCTTGAAATCTCATAATACCTTCTTCTTTCTACAGCCGATTTTCTGGAACTACCTTCTGCAATATTAAGTTGAATAGAAAGTGCTGTCCTTCTTAATTGTTGCGTCATATTAAATCTTTCATCCTGAGGTAATAATCTTGAAATTTTATAACAACTTAAAACAAGTTCTTTTCCTGCAGTAAAAACATCCAGCTTGGTATGAGCCAATTCCAAAAACATACTAAATTATTTAAGATTAATCTGCAAAATATGACCTTGTCCCCATTGTAAGCTGCTGCTCACGTCTCACGCCTCACCACTCACAATACTGAATCCTTAGGTTCCGGTTTCTTTTTTTCAGCAGGCAATATTGCTTCTGTATTAATTTTTAATTTACTGTCGCTTTCTTCTTTTTTCTGTTGGCTTTTCTTAAGGTCTTCTTTTTCTTTTTTGATCTGATCTAATATCTGCTGCTCATCGCTTTCATCAATATACATGGTATCCTTTATCAACTTAATGTAACCCTTGGCAATTAAATAGGCTGAATCTTTACGGTGCAACATGGAATCAACTGTTTTCATTTCGCTGTAGATACGGGGTGGTATCAAATTTAATTTAGCAAACTTTTCAACAATAGCTTCTCTTGATTTGGCAATGGTATCATTTAAATATTTCTCGATCATCAAGCCTACAATTGGTGCTGCGTAGGTACCCCCAAAGCGGCCACTATTCTCAACCACACACATGATGGCAATTTTTGGATTATCTCTTGGAGCAAATCCGCAGAAGAAAGCATGATTGGGTTGTTTAACGCCCCGGTAATAGTTTTCTACTGTACCCGTTTTACCACAAATAGCAATCCCTTCAACTTTTGCTCCTCCTCCTGTTCCCCTTTCAACCACATCCTGCATACCTTGCTGTACAATATCAAAAATACTATCGGGTATTTCCATAGCCCTGTGCTTTTCTTTATACTTTGATAACATATCAAACTTATCACCATCTTCAATTGAATCAACCAGATGCGGAGTGATATACCAACCCTTGTTGGCAATATATGCCATCTCATTGGCTGTTTGTATTGGCGTTACATCAACTTCTCCCTGCCCGATACTAACCGAACGAAAATTGCAATAATTCCATGATCCCTTTCCATAAATTTTATCAAAGTGAGCAGGTGTTGGAATATTACCCGGCTTTTCGGATGGCACATCAATACCTAACTTATGTCCCAAACCAAAAGCATACATATACCTGTCCCAAACTGCAAGGGCGCTGTCCTGGCTGGGATATTTTGGATTGGTTATCACACGCTGCATCACCGTGGCAAAATAAGTGTTGTCACTCACCCTGATTGCATTAAGCAAATCAAATGTTCCATAATCCAAACACTTCATTGGTTTACCCGAACCGCAACCATAAAAAGCACCTGAACAGGAAACTTTAAAATCGGTTGTTATCACTTTTTCATGTAACCCCACCAATGCCTGCAATGTTTTAAAAGTTGAGCCCGGCGAATAAGTTGCACTAACTGACCTGTTAAATAAAGGCCGTGCAGGACTTAGTAATAGTTCGGCATAATGTTTTTTTCTTTCGGCACCGGTTAGTAATTTGGGTTTGTAAGTAGGGCTGCTCACCATCGCCAATATGCCACCCGTTCTGGGATCTATTGCAACTATGGACCCTAATTTATTTTCCATCAATTTTTCGCCCAATGCCTGCAGGTCAATATCAATAGATGTGTACATATTTTTTCCGGGAATGGCGATCGTATCAAACTTCCCTTCTTCCATCCTGTCTGTAAGCCTGTTCTTATTATCCCGCTTCCAGAATTCAATTCCCCGCTGCCCCATCAAAACTTTTTCATAGGTTCTTTCAATACCGGCACGTCCAATATAATCGCCCATTACATAACCTTCGTATTTAGGATTCTTTAAAATATTGGAATCCACTTCGCCCAGGTAGCCAAAAATATTGCCGCCTGCATCAAAAGGGTAATCCCGTACTGAACGTTCCTGCAAAAAATAACCGGGTGCCAGTTTATACAATATCTCGTTAAGCTTGGCCATTTTTTCGTTGCTCAGTAATGGCTCAAAAACAGAGGCCCTGTAATTTTTATTTTTAATGATGGCCGTGATGATACGTTTTTGAAACTCAGCGGTATCAATATTTAAAATGTTGCAAAGTGTTACTGTATCTGTTCCTTTAATTTTTCCGGGGATCACCATCAGGTCGTAGATAACCGTGTTTTGTAAAATAACCTTGCCATTCCGGTCATAAACAACTCCCCTGTCGGGATAGATCACTTTCCTGAAAATGCCCTGGTTCTCGGCATCAATTTTATACTTTGAAGAAAACAACTGCAGGTTTATCAGTTGCAAAAAGATAATGACAAACATGCCGGTGAAGACCAGCATGATCACGTTCTTTCTTGATTGATTAAATACGGACAAGGAGGTTATTGGTTAATAGTTAATAGTTAATAGTTTTTAAACAGTATTGGTTCTGAATTTTTGCTGGCGGGTAAATAATAATTCTGTAAAGATGATCAGCAATAAACTCAATAAGGTTGATAAAACTGTTTTTACCAGGAAATACCAGATGTTTCCAAACTGCCAGGCTTCCAGCAAAAACAACCAGCCATGATGAATAAAGGTTAATACAGCAATAAAGATCATATATGGTACAATGCCCCCCATACTTTTAAACGAAGGTTCCTGGTAATTGTTATCTGCACCTTCCTGCGGAATTAAAAGATTGATGAAGAAAGGGCGGATATAGGCGATCAGTACACAGGCGGCGGTATGAAAGCCGGGGTGATGGCGGAAACTGTCCATGGTAAACCCAAGTACAAAAGCGATGAGCATTTGCTGCGTACGGCCCATGCGAAACGGCAGCCAGATGATAAAAAGAAAATAAAGATAAGGCGTAAGCATCTGGTGCAGATGTATCCTGTCAAGCACATACACCTGTACAAGAATTAATAAGGCAAACCGGATAATATTTTTTACAAACGTACTCATATATTACAGTAACTCATTACTGCGTTCTTTTCTTTACCGTATCTAAAATAGCTTTTATACTCTGGGTTTGTTTATTGTCAATAGCATACACATATTCCAGGTTATAAAAGTTTGCTGCCGACCTGAATTTTATCAAATAGTTGTTGGTGCTTTTATCAGGCCGCACATCCAGTACAATGCCGATCATCATTCCCTTGGGAATGCTTGTACTGAAGCCGCTGGAAATTATGGTATCGCCCTTATTCACCTTTGCACTCCGGGGTATTCCATTAAGGTAAATGATATTTGGAGTTTTACCATCCCAGTTCAATGTACCCGTTTCTCCACCCTTTAATAATTTACCGCTTAAGTGGCTGTCTTTATGCAACAGGCTCATCACCACGGCAAAGTCGGCACTTGCTTCAGTTACTATACCCACCACGCCGGTGTTTGGATCAATAATACCCATTCCTTCTTTTACATTTTGGGAAACACCCCTACCTAATACAATGAAATTATTTTGCGCAGCCACTGAATTGTAAACCACTTTAGCAGGATAATAATGATACTTACGGAATCTTTCCAAAGAATCAATCCTGATAGAATCAATGAAAAAATTGCTCGTTGTATCAGGCAATTCAAAATTGGCTTTTAATTTATTGTACAGCTTTTCGTTTGCTGCAACCAGCGAATCGTTTGTTCTTTTAAGCTGGAAATAATATTCAACCTTATCATAACTCTTGTTGATCTTACCGGTAAACTGGTTAGCTGTATTGCTGAACACGGCTTTATGAAAGTTGCTGTAACGAACTATTAAATAGATACTGAATCCCTGTAACAAAAGAAACAGGATAAAATTAAAATAACGGCGAATGAAAAGAAAGATATTACGCACCTG
>JBBSJI010000001.1:0-106077 GCA_038257425.1 Chitinophagales bacterium | reverse complement strand
CCTGCGCCGGGACCCACTTCCAGCAAATTAGTAAAGGCTTCGCTTTTAAGTACATCTATGATCTTATCTATTACAATTTCATCTTTTAAGAAATGCTGACCCAGCGATTTTTTGTGTGTATACATCCGCACAAAAGTAATGCAAAAAAAACCTTTGGTTTGAAAGAGGCAATGTATAAAGAAAGAAGTTTTAAAAACTATTTTGCCAACACCAGTTTTTGCGTAACCATACCATCATTTACATACAGCTGCAATAAATAAACGCCATTACTGTATTTATTAAGTCCCTGCAACAGAATTGTATTGTTACCTTTTACCACTTTTTGATTTGTAAGCAGTATCATTTTACCTAAATTATCTATTAGCCTGATGTTAACTTCAGCTTCTTTTTCGGAAAAGAACACGATGGATACATAATCGTTTGCGGGGTTAGGCATAATACTCAACAGCGTTTTATTTTGCTGCCTGCGTATTACCAGTATGTTGCTGTATTGAATATCTCCGGCTTTGCCTAACACTTTTATACGGTAATAAATAATTTCCTTGTTTATGTTAGCAACATCATCTGCAAATGCAAAGTTTTGTAATTGGTTTAATATAACGGTTTGCGAAACGGTACCGGTTTTAATAAAATTTATATTATCCGTACTTCTTTCCACTTCAAAACGATCAACAGCTTTTGATGCGATCACTGTCCAGCTAAGTACTACATGGCTGCTTTGCAAAACACCAGTAAGTTTAAGGAACTGAACAGGCAGCACATAACCTACAAAACGCCAATCCCTGTCGGGCTGTGTAATATATGTTCTTTGCACGGTTGTTCTGGAACCCGGGGTAGCATCACCGCTAAATGAGCCACCATTACCCATCCTGTAAGATGTGCCTTTAATGTTAGTTACCGAGTTCAATGAATCAAAACGGTTATCCAGCCCATCTGCATCTGTGTCAAGGCCGGTTAAAGTAACATTATCATCAGCTATACCATTTAGGTTAAAATCATTTCCTTCAACAATATCAGTAAGACCATCACCATCAGTATCAAGGTCCCTGTAATCAGGTATATTATCGCCATCATGATCGTAAACAAATATACCTGCCCCACCGAAACCTATAATATTATCGTAGGTATTCACTAAGCCATCGCCGTCAGTATCAATAATGCCCGGTAATAAATAACCCGCAGTAGATTGTCCTTCTATATTATCGGGAATGCCATCATCGTCTGAATCAATGTCTAAATAATCAGGATTACCCGAGCCATCAGTGTTCCTCAGGTTTAATGCAGGCATTGCTGATACAGTAGTTGACCAGCCATTGGAACCAATAATACCATCCACAATTCCATTCAGGTTTGCATCAGGTAGGCCTGCTTCAATTACATCTACTATTCCATCAGCATCGCTATCCATGTCATAAGCATTTGGCCTTAAGTCCCTGTCTAAGTTTTTATTAGGCCAGCTATCTGCCCGCCCATCTGCGTTTCCATCTGAACCTGTTAATAATAATGCAGTCGCATTAATGTATGAATCATGCAGGCCGTCACTGTTTGCATCAACAAACCCATCAATAATGCCATTGTTATTTGTATCGGGCCCTCCGGTCTCAATTACATCAGGTATACCATCATTATCACTGTCTAAATCCAGAAAATTGGGTACCCCATCAGCATCTAAATCCGGTTTTCCAAGGCCTAATCCAGAATTGTAAGCGCCATTTAACGTATTGATGTATCCATCCACATTATCGGATAATCCATCCCCGTCAGTATCCGTATAATTATCAATCCTGCCATCTCCATTGGTATCCACCCCATAGGCTTCCACTACATCAGGTATCCCATCATTGTCACTGTCAAGGTCAAGCATGTTTATTATTCCATCAAGATCGGTATCAAACCTGTCGTCTATTCCATCCAGGTTTGTATCTAACCGGCCAGGGAAATCGGGATCTGAATAATTAGGCAATCCATCATTATCGGAATCTCCATCGGCCTGGAAGTTATCATTGATATAATCGTTATTATAATCTACAAAACCGGGATAGGTTGGGTCATAAGCATTGATCAACCCATTACTGTTGGCATCTGCAAATGCTGCTGCCATATTGCTTTCCACCCAGTCAGGTATACCATCATCATCTTTATCAATATCGCAGGAGATATTTACTATTACAAGCACACATGCCGTAGTATTACAATCACCTTCGGCTCTTACATAATAAGTAGTTGTAACGGCAGGTGTAACTGTTAAGCTAGGGCCAGTACCAACTAATGTAGTACCGCAACTGCCGGTATACCATCTCCACACGGCATTGCTGCCTAATGAACCGCCGGTAATACCCAGGTTCACTGATATGCCCGGGCAAATATTATTTTTATCTTTTGTTGCAGAAGCAGGAGCTACTGAAAGAGACAAACCTGCTAAGCGAACTCCAGGTGAAATAGATTGACAGGAAGGAACCAGGATATTACCCTGTGCAGCAACTATAACTCTGTAATACCTTCCGGTATCAATTGCAAGCACCGGGTTAATAGTATAATTAATAGCAGTAGCCCCGCTTATATTTGTCCACGGACCGGAGCCCGGCGAAGGTGACCATTGCCATTGATATTCTTTGGTGCCGGGGATAACTGTAGGATCTGAGAGGTTTGCGGTGAATGTAACAGAGGATCCCAGGCAGGTACCTCCGGGATTATTCAAACTAACTGTTGGTACAGGATCGCAAATGCCGTAGGCAATATCATCTATAGCAAGATCATTTCCGCATCCGCCCGGAGCGGCATTAAGCAGCTCTATAATCACATCGGTATACCCTGGGGGCATTACCCACTTCATTCCATGCTGTTGCCAGGAAGTTAATTTTATCGTATCAGAAGTATATTGAGTTATAACCAGCCCCGTAACACGATCTCTTATCCTGAGTAATACCATGGGATATTTGAATCCTCCTAAACCATCACATATGGTTTGATAACTACTGTTTCCAATAAAAGATGCCCAGAAAGAAACTGAGTATTGCTGGTTGGAGCATTGGACGGGAACTGTATCCCGGTAAAAAATATTTGCCGAAGCATCAGCATTAACAAGGTACATTCTTCCGTTTGCTCCACCCGTGTGATCGGTAAGATTTATCCAGTTAGAAGAATTACCATTATTTGCATCATTAGTAACCGTATACCTGTTCACCGCTAAAGGTGCTGCAGCAGTTCCAGTATATGTACTGCTTGCAGAAGGCACCGCTGCTGATGGAGGAATATTATTATTTAACCCGGTGCCTGTTCCAAAATCCTGGAAGTATATAGTAGTAGCAAGTACAGCACATGGTGGCGTGGTGGGTTGCAATAATATTACAAATGGTGTTGGCTGTCCTTCCCCTGCGTCATCTGTTTTATCATTTTGGTTCAGATCAGGATTTGAGCCATTGGTTGACGAATCTCTTAATGCAACATTTTTAAATCCATTAGCCGTAGCAATAGCACTGTTATTATAAACAACCCCATTTAAAAGATTGGAGAACCTGCATGAAATGCGGATGGTAAAATTATTATTGGCTACCGGATAGCAAGGCAGCGTTTGACCTGCCGCTAGTAAGTTAATATTTGAATTACCATTAAATGCCGGGTTAAGAGTAACGCCGGCCGGGTTACTGGTGAGTGTAGCTGTTACATTGGAAAGATTAGCCGCACCATTCACTGCGGCAAGATTATCTGTTACCTGCACATTGGTTAAACCCACATTTCCATAATTACGGGTATACACATCATAAACAATATCATACTGCCCCGGCGTTCCTGTATATGTTGCAGAAATTAATTTTTTAGACGGGCCGATGCCGGAATTGATCTGTGTCATATCGGTAGAATATATACCCTTGCCGGATGCATAGGTATAAGTTATACTTGCTGTATCTCCTGTTACTGGGTCGATCCGTTTAAAAACACAACCTGAACCCGGACTGTATGATGCAATAAGATCGCCACTGCCAAATGCCAGTCCGGGCAACCCGGTTTTTCCCGAAGGCAATCTTACCGTATCTATATACGTACATTTTATATGCCTGGTGGGCCCTCCTGCGCTACCATAATCAGGCGTAAATAATTTATTGTTGAATACAAAATACATCTGGCCGCTTGAGTTAAGCGTAATATCACCCGTACCTACATTCCACAATTGTTTACCGCCGGTAAGATCCAATGTATCGGGGATACCAATAGCACCCGTTGTAAAATTAACCTGCCGCAACATGGCTTTAAAAGGTGCAGGGCCGATAAACTCTAACTGCCACGCCAAGCCGTTTGCATCAAAGGTTATACCGCCGATATCTGTATTAAAAGTGCGGAAGGTATCTAAACCCGGGGCTGCAGGCATAGGACAGGTAGTAGGACTCCATCGCCAGATATATGATTTGTATGGTGCAGCAATATTGTAATCTGTCCATACATAATAAATCATCTGGTCGGCAGGGTTAAAAGCTATACTGGCATTAAAAATAGTAAAAGGTTTATTGGCTGCAGAATAACCTGAAAGCGGGGCAAAGTTTGTTCTTAAAACCGGCCTGCAGGCTGTTATGGGTGTTGATGAGTTTGTTAAATTGGGAGATGTATAGTTTAGATAATATAGAGAGTCAACACCGCCAGACTGGGCACAGTTATTTCTACCTATACCCAAAGGATTACTGAAAGTGGCAGGTTGCGCCAATGCATACTGGGAAATGAACAGTAAACTTAATAACGAGAATAAAAATTTTCTCATAGGGTACGTTTTAAACAAAGGATATTATGCCAAAACATTAATGACTTACAATAAACTTATTGGTTTGTGTTACCTGTCTTCCACTTATTGCCTGTGCCACATAGATACCTGCCGGTAAATTACTTATATCAAAATGTATAAAATTATTATTGGTTGTTGATTCTATTACTGTTTTTCCTTCCGCATTTATCACACGAATTGCCACTTTTTCCCGGTTTGGATTATTAAAACTGATGTTGATTACATCGGCTGCCGGATTAGGTGATACAGTCAAGTCTTTATTTAAAGATTGTTGAACTTTTGCTATTGTTGAAAATGTTTCTTTGTCAATGGTAAGCACCTTAGCCCTGTAAAAAGTTGCAGCTGTAAAAGGCAATACATCATTGAACTGGTAGCTATTAACTGTGCCGGTTGAACTTGTCAATACCATTTCTCCTGCCTCTGTAAAATGGCTTCCATTTGCGCTCTTCAATAAGATCACTTTTTCTATGGGTTCGTTATAAGCTACTGAAAGATTTGCCTGGTTACCCGTTGCTATTTTACCTGCAGTGAAATTTATAATTTGTATATCCAATGGTGCCGGAACCTGTGTGAGCGTGCCAACAGCCATTGTTTTATTATCCGGGTCAATAGTTGCAGCAGCAGGTGCAAAGGAAAGTGTATAAGTGATATAATCATTTCCGGCAATGCCCAGTCCTTCTGAACCACCGGAATAAGCCAATTGGGTGGTGGAATAATGATAGATCACGACGCTGGTATCCATCGTATTGGCGGCATTGCGTATCTTAACAACCACGGGCATTGGCATAAAAGGATTGCCTACAGGCGCCCTGGTTTGATTCAGGTCGATCTGGATAGAATTGCCTGAAATATAATAGTTGCCTGTATAATCAGTTCTTCCGGTACCATTTACCCAGGCATTAAAGAATGGGGTAAGGTTTATACCTGCAAGCTGGTTTTCCATATTTCGTTGCAGATCGGCAGTTACTGCCGATTTGTAAGCTAACAAAGGATCATTCAGGTAATCCCTGCATCCCTGGAAAAATTTTGTATCTCCCATCATAGCCCTTAACATGGATACGATCATTGCACCACGTTGATAAATGGCATTGTCATTATTTGTTGTCCAGATGGTATTGGAGTTTGCAATACTTACAGCACTTAACAACACGGGTGTTGTATTTGTAGCACGTGCAGTTGTTTTTATACCAGATAAATGAGAAGCTGCAGTAAAGCCAATTGCCGGAATTAATTCAGCAGCCAGGGCTTCTGAATATTTTGCAAAACCTTCTGCAAGCCATAAATGATTCCAAGTAGCAAAAGTAACTTTATTGCCAAACCATTGGTGTGCAATTTCATGTGCAATAATAGTCCAGCTTGCCATACTGGTGCCACTCATTCCTGAAAAGGTCTGGTGCTCTATACCTCCGCCCCAGCCATGTTGATAATATCCATGCTTTTCATCTGCAAAAGGATAAGGACCATATTTATTGCTAAACTCAACCAATTCTGTTTTTGACACATCCATCCTGGCTAGTGCAGTGGTAAGTGTTGAGCCTGTCATGTTGGGATAGGTATAGTACACAACCGGTACATCTTTGCCACTGATATTAACTACACCCCTGTGGTGACGATTATATTTTGCAATGCCTAATCCAACCAAATATGTCGCAATAGGATACCTGTGTTTATATTTAAAGGTGCGGTTGGCACCGTTAATGGCAGAGTCAATTAATTTTCCATTTGCTGCTACCCAATAGGCGTTGGGTACAGTTACATTAATATCTATTGAATCTGCCTTATCCTGCATATCGGCTTTACAAGGCCACCAGTCTTTATCTTCATAAGATTCAGATAAAGTATAAATATACCAGTTACCTGAACCTGCCGGAGATGATTCTCCCCGCTGAAAACCTTCTTCCTGTGAATTTACAGCCGGAGGTATGCCTGAATAAGTAATGCTTACAGAATCTAATGTGCCGGTAGCAGAGATCACTGATGGCAATGTTATACGAAAAATATCTGTTGAGGGAAATGAACTTGTACAGGTAATACCATGGTATGTTGCTACTGGTGATCCAAAAACAAGGTTATTCAAATCGAAAGTAATTACAGAAACATTGGAAGCAGTAGTTTTAAAATAGGTTGTAACCGTGCCGGAAATATTTTTTGAAAAACCGGGATCAATTGTCCAGTCACAACGATAATATACCACATCAATATTTGCTCCGGTGCCGCTGTTGCCGGTAGAATTTTGCGAAGTGGGTGAATTAAACAGCCCGCTTACTTGCCGGTGGTAAGTTTCCTGGGCAATGCTGGTTTGATAAATAAATAAAATTGCAAATAAGTACAATTTTCTTTTCATGCGGATTTGGATTTATTAGAAATTAATGCTAACACAAAGTTTAACAAATAAAATCTTTTCATTACAGCGTTTTCAGCATTTTTTTTACTGAATTAAAATGAAAATATACTGAGTAGTTTCACTATACATCATATTAAAACACAATTTCAATCAGGATTTTTATCCCAAAAAAAGATCTGTAATAAGACTAAACTCATTTTTATAAAAATTATTACGAAAAATTCAATTGAATTTTTAAAATAGTTTTTTTTACAATATTTTTTTTGCCAATTACGTTTGCTTTGAAAATCCATATCTAATATGAAAAATTTTACCCTGCTGTTGCTAATGCTTTGCGTTATGAATTCAGGTTATGCACAACTTACAGTTACAAGTAATCCTGCATCTGCAACGGTTTGTGCAGGAAATGCTGTATCCTTAACTGCGTCTGCAACGCCTGTTAGTTATTCTGTTGCTGCAGTGTCGAACAATCCCTACGATCCCACATTGTATTCAACTACAATTCTTGTAGATCAAATAAATGCTATTGTTGAACCCGTAAGTTTTGGAACATTGGATGATGGGCGTTGGGATAATATAACCATCCCATTTACTTTTCGTTTTTATGGTAACATTTTTAATGCTGTAAACATCAGTACCAATGGATGGGTTGGCCTAGGAACTACCAATTCAACTGCAACAGGATATGGCGTAAGCTTACCGAATGCTGCTGCACCAAATAATGTGATTCATGCAATTTCTGCCGACCTTACTTTTGCAGGTGCATCAAACCCGGCAAAGCTGCAATACTTTGAAGTGGGTACTGCACCTAACCGAAAATTTATAATTGATTACAGCTACATTAAATTCTTTTCGGGTTCTGCTACTGCAGATGTACAGGTTATTTTATATGAAACAACCAATATTGTAGAAATTCATACAACAAGCTGTACCAATACTGCTGAACCCAAAGCACAGGGAATTGAAAACAGTACAGGTACCGTTGCAACTGTTGCCACCGGCAGAAATAATACTACGAGCTGGGCTGGCATACCGAATGCCTATAGATTTACACCTGATAATATAAATTTTACCTGGTCGCCGGCAACCGGCTTAAATACAACAAGTGGTGCAACAGTTATAGCATCACCAGCCAGTACAACTACTTATACTGTTAGTGGCTTAAACCCAGCAAATGGATTTACGGGTAATACAACAGTGACAGTTACGGTAAATCCTGCATCTTATACATTGGCGGCAGTTGCAGGGGGAGTGCAAATTTGCCAGAACATAAGTGTATCCGTATCGGGAACAAATTACCGTGAAGGTAATTGTAACCTCATCGCTACAGTTGTGCCTGCAGGTGCATCTCCGGTTACCAATTCGATAAATACCTGTATACAACTGGCAACAGGATCTACAAAAAGAGGAACATCCACCCTGTATGCTGCAAGAAAATATGATATTGAACCTTTGATCAACCCGGCTACATCAACAGCCAACATCACTTTATATTATTTGCAAACTGAGTTTAACGAGTTTAACACAAAAGCAAATGACAGTAGCCATAAAACATTACCCACAGGCCCTGCAGATGCAACAGGTATCAGCAACCTTGTGTTAAGACAATTTCATGGAACAGGAACCAATCCTACAAATTATACAGGAACATTGCAGGAATTTACAACTGCTAACAGCGGCCTTACAGTTACCTGGAATGCAACACGCAGTTGGTGGGAAGTAACTGTTCCTGTAACAGGCTTTTCAGGTTTTTATCTTACCAGTGCGCCTTCGGGTGTATTACCAATCACGCTTGAATATTTTAAAGGTGCACAGAATAATGATAAGTATGTTTTAAACTGGAAAGTAAATTGCACTTCTGCCAAAGCCATCTTCGAAATTCAGCGCAGCGGAAATGGCCAGCAGTTTTTTACAATAGGTAATATAATGGCAGACCAGTTAAGATGCAGCCATCCGTTTGATTATACAGACGAGAGTCCTTTAAGTGGTATGAACTATTACCGCATTAAAGTTATTGACCCCGATGATAAATCATATTTCACAAATACCATTTCGTTTAAATTAAAAACAAGTGCTTTTGAAATTGTTAGTATAAGTCCAAACCCGGTAACGGAAGAAAATGCAGTACTAAAGATCAATTCTGTAAACAGATCTGCAATCAGCATTCATTTTTCAGATGTTTCAGGCAGAACAATAAGTAACCAGGAAGCTGATCTGGTACCGGGAGCAAACCAGATAATATTACATACAAGTTCGCTTTCGAAAGGTGCTTACCAGGTAACCATCTATGCTGCTGGCGAAACGCCAAGAACTTTGAAATTGGTAAAACAATAATCTTTAAGCAAGTATCATAAAAAGAAAAGCATCCGCAACTGGCGGATGCTTTTTCTTTTATCCAGGTTTTAAATATTATCCTTTTTTAGCAATATGATTCCATTGAAAAGAAATTCCAAAATAAAAATTTCTTTTTGGTGCTGCGTTATAGTAACGTCCGGCGGCGGCATTAATATCATTGCCTAAACTATATGTTTCATCAAGCAGGTTATCTGCACCAACGTATAGATTGAAATTTATTTTACTTTTAACGGACATTTTCCATCCAGCACGGCAGCCCAGTAAATGATAAGGATCTGCTGCAACTGTATTGGCATCATCTAAAAATATCTTTGTTGCATAATAATAAGTGCTGTTAAAATAAAATCCTTTTTTAAATTGTATATCTGCCAGAATTGAAATGATGGTATTTGGAACACTGGGTAACCTTTTACCTGAAAAATCGGTCTTGCCCTTTGAAAAATCCCCGTATTTAAAATCATTGAATGTAAATGCTGATCTTATATTCACCTGATCAAGGAATGCACAGTTTAAAAAAGTGGTGCTGTAATCTGCACTCATCTCAATTCCTTTTTGACGGGTATCTCCTGCATTTACAAAATAATCTGCGTTAGAACTGTCTTTCCTGCTTACCAGGGCATTATTGAGTTTAAAATAAAAACCAGTAAGTTCTACGATCAGTTTTCCTTTTAGTAAAGAAGCCCTGCCTCCCAATTCATAATTGATTCCTTCCTCTGCTTCTAAAAAAGTACTGATTGCTCCTGTTGATGGCAACAACTCTCCAATGGTTGGCGGCGAAAACCCTTTTGAAACACTTGCAAATACTGCACTGTTCCTGAATTTCTTTTGTATTGCTACCCTTGGTGAGAATTCACTTTTGTAAGTACGGCCCTGTTTTACTACCGGGTATTTATTCAACCTTATAAACTCAACTTTCGATCTGTTGATGCTGGCACCTGCAGTGATGATCCAGTGATCATTGATGCTTACATCTGCTTGTGTAAATATATTACCTGTAAAATATTCGATGTCGTCGTTGGTTTGTAATGTATCGGGGTTGCCATTTTTATTCTTTGAGACCTGGGTATTGAAGAATCCTTTTTGCAATTCGGCACCTGCTACCAGCTGCAGTTTCACTTCATTCATTTTCTTTTCATAAACAAAAGAGGTCCGGCCTCCAAAGCTGGGTTCATTACGTTTTTCGTAATTGCGGAAAGTAGGATTTTTTATTTGTGCAAAGGCCCCATAGACCGTGGTGGAGTTTTTAAGATTAGCTGTAAAATTGTACCGGTGATTGATACCGATCAGGAAATTTTTTTGGTATATAGCAGCTTTTGCAGCATCTGCACTGGGAAAGGCACCTGCAGCAGGTCTGGCCTGTTTAGGATTTTTATTGAATTCTATTAAATTCAATCCACCAGGGGTTTCATAAAATAAGTTATTATATAAAATGCTGGCTGTTACCTGTTGCTTCTCAGAAAATTTATACCTTGTAACAAAGCTTACATTGTCTCTTTTTGTTTTTGTATGATCACGGTATCCATCACTCTCTGTATGAGCATATGTAATTAATGTACGGTTGTTTTTTTCTCCTGCTGCGGCAGATAACAAAATATTTTGTAAGCCATAACTGCCCGTAACATATTCAACCTTTTCCCCGGGCTGCCAGCTGTTGTCAAAACTATGCATCAGCAGTAAGCCGCCGGTGCCTGCACCATACATACTGCTGGCAGGGCCTTTAAACATCTCCATGGAAGCAAAATTATTAAATGCAAACTGGTTAAAATAAGTGTTGCCTCCGGGATCAGTTACCGGAATATCGTTCCAATAAACTTTTACATTTCTAACTCCAAAAGGAGAGCGCAGCGAACTGCCCCGTATATTAATGCGATAGCTGCCAGGAGAACGTTCTTCCATTCTTACCCCGGCAATTGAATTAAAGGCATTAACCAGTGACGTTTTATTATGCCTGTCGGCATTATCACTATTTAAAACTTTTACGATGGTGCCACAACTGATGATCCTGTTTTGTTCAAACGCGGTTATAACAATTTCGTGGAGGGTTTTGGAAGAGTCTTCGGCCGGCTTGTGTTGTGCAAAAGCAGTTTGATGCAACATTAAAGCTATAGAAAGAAAATAAATAATTCTGTTCATACAAATTTTAAGTTCGTAAAAGGTATACCTGCAATTTTTAAGCCGTTCCCCAAAATAAAGGTAGGTATATAAATAATTACCCCTGCCATAATCTGGCAGGGGTAAATTAAAGAAGTAAAAAAGATTTTTATCTTACAATCATTAATTTTCCTGTACTGATCTCTTCATTTACCAGCACCTGAAGTGAGTAAATTCCAGCACCATAGTTAATGATTTCCGGCAGGGCTATTGTATTTGTACCACTAACTGCCTTAACGCTTTTAAACAGCATAATTTCTCCGAGGTTATTTATTATCCGAATTACAACTTCCTGGTTTTTATTGGCATTAAAAGTTACTGACACTTTGTTACCAGCAGGATTGGGGCTTATAGTTATTTCGTGTTTCGTTTTATTTAACCTTACTGCAATAACATTACTGTATTTAATTTCACCAGCTTTGCCAATAACTTTTAAACGATAATAAACAACAACTGTATTTATACCCGCAATATTATCTGTGGCAGAGAAGGACTGCTGTATATTCAATATAACAGGTTCACTTACTGTATTTACTTTATTAAAAGTATTATTGTTGATACTTCGCTCTATTTCAAAATGGTCAACTTCTTTATTAGCAATAATTGTCCAGTTCAGTAGAACATTATTATTTTTAGGAGTTCCGGTAAAACTTAAGAAATCAACAGGTAAAACATATCCGGAAAAACGCCAGTCTCTGTCGGGTTGAGTAATATTTGTTCTTTGCACAGTAGTTCTGGAGCCTGGCGCAGCATCGCCTGTGAATGTACCACCGGTACCCATCCTGTATGAAGTACCTTTTATATTAGTAACAGAGTTTAAAGAATCAAAACGGTTATCCAGGCCATCGCCATCAGTATCTAATCCGGTTGGTGTTACATTATCATCAGCCATTCCATTAAGATTAAAGTCATTTCCTTCAACAATATCTGCCAGGCCATCGCCATCGGTATCCAAATCACGATAGTCGGGCGTAGTATCGCCATCGTGGTCATATACAAAAATACCCGAGCCTCCAAAACCTACCACATTATCATAAGTATTTACCAGTCCATCTCCATCTGTATCAGTTGTTACAGGCAGTTTGTATCCTGTTGTAGATTGCCCTTCGATATTGTCCGGTATACCATCATCATCTGAATCAATATCCAGGTAATCAGGATAAGGATCTCCATCGGTAAATCTTAAATTTAAAGCAGGTAATGAAGATACTGAGGTGGACCATCCGTTGGAACCAATAACCCCATCTACTATTCCATTCAGGTTTGCATCTGGTAATCCGGCTTCTATTACATCCACAATTCCGTCTCCATCACTATCCATATCATAAGCATTGGGTCTTAAATCACGGTCTTTATTTTTATTGGGCCAGTTATCTGCACGGCCATCAACCGGGCTTACATCAACTCCTGTAGTTAATAAGGCTGATGCAAGTGTATAAGCATCTGCAAAACCATCGCTGTTTGCATCGGTAGCTATATCAACCTTACCATCATTATTTGCATCTGTTCCCAGTGCTTCTATTAAATCCGGTATACCATCATTGTCGCTGTCCAGGTCAAGATAATTTGGAATACCATCACCATCCAGATCCTGTGGGCCAAGGCCATTACCCGAGCCGGCTACACCGGTATTGTTAGCGTCTACATTTTGAGAGAAGCCATCATTATCGGTATCGGTATAATTATCAATTAATCCATCGCCATTTGTATCTACACCATACGATTCTACCGTATCCGGTATGCCATCATTATCACTATCTAAATCGTATTGATTTGGAATACCATCCTGGTCTTTATCTGCTTTATCGTTAACACCATCTGCATTGGCATCCACAAAGCCGGGAAAATCAGTATCATAAAAATTAGCAATGCCATCATTATCTGAATCGGCACCATAATCAAAATTATCATTTACACCGTCGCTGTTATTATCTACATAGCCGGGGTAAGCCGGATCTTTCCAGTTAGGAATTCCGTTTGCGTTATGATCAGCTAAAGCAAGCGGGTTATCAAATTCCACATAATCCGGTATGCCATCGTTATCGTCATCAATATCGGGGCAACTGGTTATTATTACAATTATCCTTGCCGTATCTGAACAGCCTGCACCATTTGTATAATATGCCCAGTAAATGCCGGTAGCAGTTACAGGAATGTATTGATTATAAATATTGGCCGGGATAAAAGGCTTGGCCGAATAAAAACTATAGCCGGCATACCTTGCATAAGGAAGCAGAACTGATGTAGAAGTACACCTGTTTACCAGTATGGTATCCTTAGGCGTAAAACATGGCCCAGAGAGGGGATTTATAACAGGACCATTCACAATACAACCTGCAGTAGTTACACCACTTGAATCATAAAGTACTGCCCCCGAAAGTTTACCTCCATAATTTATTCTTGCACTGTTTCGTAATGACCCCACACAACTAACTATCTGGCAGGCAGAAGCTGATACTACTTTAAAATCAACAGTGCTGGCAACACCGGGGCCAACCCGGCCACCTGTAGCAGCATTTGCACCAACACCTAACCTAAACACAATCCGGTTATTGGCAAAATCATATTCTGCCTGGTCATCGCCAGCCGCATCTGTCTTACTTACACCCCCAATCCTTATACTGCCGGGCCTGTAAGAAGTACCTGAAGGGAGATTATCAATTATAACCGTATTGGTACTTGAATCATTACCCTGGTTTGAATAATTAATTGTGTATTGCAAACTATCGCCTGGTAAAAAAGATCCACCATTTAGATCGGTAGCTGTTTTATCAAAAGCAAATGTTGGGTTGTATTGCGAAATGGATGTTGAAAGCACATGAACAAAATAATTTTCGCTTGGTGAAGAAAAGCGTACTGTAGCTGCTGTCTGACTATTTGATAACTGAGCATTCCCCACATTAGGCAGATCAAATATTGGCGCATCATATCCCAGGGTATTCTGAAAAGCAGGATTTCTTGTTGTTACAACTGCACCTTTATAAGATATCTTACTGTTCCATGCATCTCCTGCACCATTTAGTGGAACTCCTGTGTTTGCCAGGTTATAAAATGAAGCAGCTCCGTTTTGTTTAAATGCAAATGAATCAGATCCACTTCTGTCGCCATCATAAACAACAGCCCCTAATTCGCAACTGACCGGACCAGAAGGCGGTGTTAAAAAACCGTTGATAGCCACATCAACTGCCGGATCACCAAGGTTTACAATTACACTGCCGTCGAATACTGTTAAATTTCGTGGCTGTAGTGATGGATTGGAATAGGCTATTACAATGGTCCATCCTCCACATGCATTATTAATGCCAATCGGGCCAACCACATCTGCAGCCGTATAAGTGCCATTAGCATTTGCAGCATTTATTACTGAAGTAATATCTTTAAAACATAAATACCCGGTATGGTTAAATCCAGCTGTTGTCCATGCCAGGCTATGCCTGTTTGTTTGTGTTGATGTATGTGTTGTATAAGATGCGGCTCCTGGTATCTTTAATTTTATAGTATTAAAACCTGCTGTTTGCCAGGTACTGTCTGTTCCGCTGGTACCCTGATCGGCACCCCAATATAAACCAGCAAATAAAACATTGGAGCAGGAAGGAAGATTAAGATCTGCAGAAGAAGAATTAAAAGTACCCTGATCATTTGTACCCAGTAATTCCATCCTAAAAGAAAGGTCAGAACTGCTTGCTGAAGATTGATGCATTTCAACTGCTATCGTATTATTACCTGCTGCAAATAATGCCGGGCTTAATGAAAAACTAACAGGCGTGCTTTCTGCCGCACCTCCGATTGCAGTAGATGCTAATGTACCATGGGCAGGGGCACCGGCAGGCATATTATCTCTACCTACTTCTACTCCATTTACATAAATTACCACACCATCATCCCGTATCACATTCATAGTTATAGTTGAGTATAAAGCGGGATTAGGTATAACTACCACTTGCCTGAAATAGGTAGTAATATATTTATTGCCAGTTGGCAAACATAAAGTTCCCCCACCGCCCGAAGGCACACAGGTTACTTCATCGCCATCACCATAACCTAATTCTGCATTACCGGCAGGCCAGGCTGCATCATTATAGGCCACAGTTTGCCAGTTTGCCGGCCTGGTGTTATTTGCCAGGTATTTCCAGGATGATACATAAGGTACAAGGGAAACATTTATATTATCTACATCTATATTTATTCCCGACCCGGCATTATTTCTGGTTGTGCCTGCTGGTGGAACTTCTCCGGTACCCGGATTGCCGGCACCAACTCCCGATGTAGAAATGATACTATTTGATACATAAACAATATTACCACGTACAGAAGAATTGTAATACCTGGCTGTAAATGGCCGGAGTACCTGGGCACCTGCTGCTGCTGAAAACAGCAGCAGCACAAAAAATAGTTGTAAAAATTTTTTCATAAAGTGGATAACCTGTTTTTCAAAAATGAATGAGCCTTTTTTTGTTTTTACTGAACAATTATTTTATGGGTTACTTTTTCTCCTGTTTCACTTTGCAGCACCAACACATACACACCTTGTTTAAGACTGAGATTTTTAACCACGCCACCATTATTTACCGTGATTGTTTCGGTTGAAATTACCTTACCCAGTATATCCACAATCCTCATATTTATTTGTACAGTTTTTACATTGCTCATTGCCACACTTATTTGTCCGTTTCCATTATTAAGTATATGTGATTTAAAGTTTTTACTGCTTTTAAAATTTACTGTTTTAATGCCATAGTATTTTTGATTTCCATCAAGGTCAGTTTGAGACAGGCGGTAAAAATTTGTACCATCCAGTGGCGCAAAATCTGTTATTTGATAAGCATTTGTTTCTGTTGTTGTACCGGCTCCGTTTACTTTACCTAAAAAATTAAAACTGCTGCCATCATTGGATCTGTCAATAGTAAAGTATTTATTGTTTTGTTCCTGCGATGTGGTCCAGTCTAACAGTACTTTGTCTTTATTTAATGTGGCTGTAAACGATGCTAGTGCAATAGGTAAAGTGCCTGAAACAGTAACATTAAAAGCATCCTGTACACAACTGCCGCTATTGGCATCTCTAACGGTATAATTAAATGTTCCGTTTACAGCATTATTAATGGTAACACTTTGTGTAGTTGCTCCTCCATTGTTTGGCCAATAGTAGGTACCTCTCCACGAAGCAGTAAGTGTTAATGGTGCATTTGTAGCTACACTGTAATTAGTTGTTTTATTTACATCTTTAAATATGGTAAACTGGTCTCTTATTACCGGCACTACAGCGCCTCCCGTACCTGAGTAAGAAAGAAATTTAGCATCTAACCGGTTACTATCAACTTCAAAATAAAAGCTTCCCCCATTGGTATTGTTAGAATAATACATAGCATCATGAGGGTAACCTGCAGCTGAACCTCCTATTTGACCAGAAGAACCTGCTACAATGTAAACACTGCCATGATTAATTTGACCTGAGTTGTAGTTATACGGGCACGAATTAGCTGTACCGTCATATTTTGCATTTTGATTATTACCCGTAGCAGTGTGAGTTGCAATATTAAAATTAGCATCTAACAAAGGAGTTGAAGGATTATTAAAATAGTTTTTTAATAAATAACTCCTTTCGTATCCGTGCGAATGTCCGCACAAGATCAAATCAACACCATAACGTTCTAAAATACGAATGAACCTTTCTCTAATTAGCATTAAATCAGCTGTTTCCGTATCTGAGTTATGACTTGTTTTTGTATATGGCGGGTGATGAAAATATACAACTACCCATTTTTTTGTATTTACTGCTAAATCGTTTTTCAGCCAAACGCATTGTGCACCAAGTGTATCATAAAGTTTGGTTGTATTAGCATTTTCCCTTCCATAACTATCCAGTGCTACAAAATGTACATCACCTATATCGTATGAATAATAAGCCTCAGTACCCGATGCTGTACCTCCAAGTTCGCCAGCCGTTGGAAGTGTAAAATTATTATAGTATGCATTATTTCTTACGCCGGTATTGGCACTGCTGTTGCCATAATCATGATTGCCGGGCGCCATGTATAATTTTTTGTTTCTAAATAAATCATTTTTATAAATATCAAAAAAACTTAACTGAAACTCATTGTCTAGTCCCGAACTGTATGCATTATCACCAATGGTTAATAGTCCATCCAGATCATTTGATCCTAAATAACTTAACGCTGCATTTTTAACATCAACCTGGTTTGTAGAAGCATTACCACAGTCACCTAATGCCAAAAACCGAAGCTTACGGGTAGTATTGGCCGGCGGAAGGGTTTGTACATAATTGGTATTGGCAGCCTGAAGGGTTTGTGTTGTACTGCCAATGGTATAATAATATTTGGTATCAGGCGATAGCCCGTTGATCCTTACTTCATGTTCGGTAGTAGAAACGGCGTCATCAACAATGTTTGGGTAAGTGCCAAAACTTGTCCCCCATGTTACTCTTGAATTAGTTGCCGCGGCTGTCCTCCATCTTATTGTTATACCTGTTTGATTGCCCATTTGTAAATATGGGCCACGGGTTAATGTAGTTGCTCCCGGAACATTGCCGATCAATTCCAGGTCGAAAGTTATATCCGAACTGGCAGTACTGTTTTGATGTATTTCAACTGCAATTACATTGTTACCGGCAATAAAGTTGGTAGAGGTTAATGTTGTTGTTTGTGGAGTATTTCCATCATCGGCGGCGACAGCAGAAGCCAAGGTTGAATGCAGCCGAAATGCAGGCATATTATTAGCATATCGTTCTGTACCATTTATGTAAACCACCACACCATCATCCCGTTTTACATTTAAAGTAAAGTTTGTGTAAATTGTTGGGTCGGGGATATTTATTGTTTTTCTAAAATAAGTAGTTATGTATTTGGGATTGCAGGCAGCACAGGCTACAACAGTTGCTTCATCGCCATCTCCATATCCTAACTGCCCTGGGCCACTTGGCCATGCTGCATCAGAAAAACTTACGGTTTGCCAGTTAGCCGGGCGGGTATCATTATCCAGGTATTTCCAACTGCTTCCATAAGAAACAATAGTTTGGGATACTGAAGTTTTTGCACTGATCGTGACTAAAAATAAAATGACTATTACAAGTATCTTAGGGTAATGGTTTTTCATCGATAGTATTTTGGTTTTAAGGATATAAACTATTGGTTTTACGAATATTAAAATCAAATAGTGGCTCAATAACGCAATTACTGTACTACCTATTGTGCTTTAATGTAGCTATTTTTCTACTTTACGTAATTATGTTTCTATTTTGTAAGAAAATTAAGTAAAATTACCTGGTATTTTTACTGAGTATTGGTTCAAATTTGAATTTGCAATTGCAAATTTATACATCAGTATTTTACTTTGTTTTCGATACAATTTATTTCTTTAAATTTTAAATTTTTCCGGTTTAAGCTAATAATATTTATTATACCTATACAGTAGTTTTTATTAATTTCAACTAACATTATTCATTATGTACCGTTCTGCTGCTGTTATTTTTATACTGTTGTTTATTATTGCAACCTTTACTTTTTTCATTACTGCGCCTGCTTCACCTGCTAAAGAAGTGAAGGATTATTATTTAGGTAAAGCAAATAATTTTATAAAAGAAGTAACCGGCCTTCAGGCTGCCATATTATCCGGAAATGAAAATAAAATGCAGCAACAATTTTTACGGACAAGGGTAGCATACAAACATATAGAGACTATTGTAGAATATTATTTTGATTTTTATGCGATCAAATTAAATGGACCTCCTATTCCATTTTTTGAAGAAGATGAACCGGATACACCGGAAAATGAAGTTTACGGAATGCAGGTAATAGAAGGTTTAATTTTCCCCAATTTTAAACCGGAAAATAAAGCTGAATTAAAAACACAGATTGATGAAATGGTTAGACTCGCCATTGAATTGCCCACTATCAATGAATCTTTTGAATTTAACGATGAAAATATTTTTGATGCATTAGCAGAAGAAGTGTACCGGATAACTGCACTGGGAATTACGGGCTTCGACTCCCAAACGGCATTAAATGCTTTGCCTGAAATTGCCGCATCGCTGAACGGGATAAAAGGGTTTTTAGACTTTTATAAAACAAAATTTGATGAAAAACTACCAGGCAAATACCGGGAATTAATAAAAATAATAACAAATGCAGTTAAGTATACAGAACAACACAACCAGTTTGATGCTTTTGATAGATTACATTTTATTGCTGCTTATCTTAACCCAATTTCAAAAACTTTAGGGGAATACAAAATTTCTTATAATTTACCTGATAACCCTTCCCCGATGTATTACAGTACCATAAAAAAAAATAATACGCTATTTCGTCAGGGAGCTTTTTCGCCATATAGGTTTTTAGATGACTTTACCACTACTCCCAAAAAAATAGAATTTGGAAAGCAGCTTTTTTTTGAAAAGCGCCTTTCGGTAAATAATCAGCAAAGCTGTGGTGGTTGTCACCAACCAAAAAAGGCTTTTACTGATGGCTTAAAAACCAGTGCAGCTCTAGACGGACATTCAATGCTGAAGAGAAATGCACCAACAATCTGGAACGCCGCTTTACAACGGAATTTATTTGCCGACAGCCGTAGCCGCAGTTTAGAGGACCAGGTATTGCAGGTGCTTAATAATTCACAGGAAATGCACGGTTCTGCAAAAAAAGTAGCTGATAAAATATTACAGATTGAAAAGTATAAACAAATGTATGAAGAAGCCTACCCAGGTACCCAAAGAGAAGATACCATAACAAATATTTGCAATGCCATTGCCAGTTACGAACGTACACTGATTGCTCTTAACAGCCGGTTTGATAAACACATGAATGGTAAACGGGCTTTAAATACAAATGAAATTAACGGGTTTAATTTATTTATGGGGAAGGCAAAATGCGGCACCTGTCATTTTATGCCATTATTCAGCGGGGCAAAGCCTCCCCGGTATTATTTTATTGAAAGTGAGGTAATAGGCGTGCCTGCTACTATCGATAAAAAATCAAAATTAGATAATGACTCGGGCAGGTATTTAATAACCGGATCAAAAATTCATTTATTTTCTTTTAAAACCCCAACCTTGCGCAATGTAGCATTAACTGCTCCTTATATGCATAATGGTGTTTTTAAAACATTGGAAGAAGTTGTAGATTTTTATAACGATGGCGGCGGAAAAGGCATTGGGATAGCCCCTTCAAATCAATCGCTGCCATTTGATAAATTAAACCTCAGTGTAAAAGAAAAAAAGGATATTGTTGCATTCATGAGATCACTTACCGACACTGTTGGCCGGTATTAAATACTATTAACTCTTTAGCCTGTATTTTTCCGTACTCTAATCAACCGCCTCATGTTGCTGTATTCGTGTGATGCATGTTTAACAGTAAGATATTGTACTTTTGCAGTTGATAAAACATATATTAATATGAATACAGGTGTTGATAAAAAACCGGTTATCGGAATCAGTTGTGGCGATATTAATGGAATTGGCCTGGAAATTATTATTAAAACACTGGCCGATAACAGGATACTGGATCTTTGTACCCCGGTATTGTTTGCAAATAATAAGGTCATTAATTTTTACAGGAAAACTTTGCCCGACTTAAATATCAACTTTACCAGCACAAAAGAATTGAACCGCATAAATTATAAACAGATAAACCTGTACAACTGCTGGGATGAAGAGGTGAATATGAACCCGGGTATATTAAATGAAATTGGTGGTAAGTACGCCGTTAAAAGCCTGGTAGCCGCGGGCCAGGCTTTAAAAGATAATTTTATTGATGGCCTGGTTACAGCCCCCATACACAAAAGCAATACTCAATCTGACCAGTTTAATTTTACTGGCCATACACCCTATTTAAAAAACTTGTATGGAGTTCCGGATGTTGTAATGTTTATGATTGCCGAAAATATGAGGGTAGCCTTATTAACGGAGCATGTGCCAGTACAGGATGTGTCCAAACATATTACCCGTGAAGCTATCATAAGCAAGCTCCAGATCATCAACAATTCATTAAAAAGAGATTTTAATATTAATAAACCAAGAATTGCAGTGCTGGGCTTGAACCCGCATGCAGGCGATGAAGGATTGATTGGAAAAGAAGAAGAAGAAATTATTAAACCTGCCATTAAAGAAGCCAAACAACGGGATATATTTTGTTTTGGTCCCTACCCTGCTGATGCTTTTTTTGCCCGGGGCCATTACGAAAAATTTGATGCTGTTTTAGCCATGTACCACGACCAGGGATTAATTCCTTTTAAGTCTTTGGCAATTGGAGAAGGTGTGAATTTTACAGCCGGGTTAAAAGGGGTCCGCACTTCTCCCGATCATGGAGTGGCATTTGATATTGCCGGGCAGGGTAAAGCTGATGAATCCTCTTTCAGGGAAGCAATTTTTAAATGTATTGATATCATTGTAGGCAGACATGAGTATGATGAACAACACAAAAATCCACTTAATAAGATAAGTGCCGGCATGATCGCCAGGGCAGTTGACGAAAAGATCACTGAAGATTAATTTCTATTTTAATCTTCTACTTCAAAACTGATCTTTACATTTACCCTGAACTCACTAATAACACCCTTCTTATCAACATGAGCACTCATATTACTTACATTTACTCCTTTAATATTCCTGAGTGATTTGGCAGCATGCTTCACTGCATTTTGAGTAGCATCTTCCCAACTCTTCTTAGAATTGGCTAATATTTCGATTACTTTTAAAATTGCCATAGTTGTATTTTCTATTAAATTACAACTATTAAACTAATGATTGCCTAAAAAATTGGGCGTGATGCTAAGCCGTCTTTATATCCAGCTTATTTAAATGTATCTGCAGGCAGGCCCTTATTGATTATATAGTTGCTGATAGATATCTCCATTTTACCTTTTTGATTTTTGATTTTCTCATCGGCTGTTTTCTTTTTGGTGCCATCTTCAAAATCAAAAGTTACTCCTTTGGGCATTTTATAATCTTTGGTATTGAATGAAAAAATTATTTTATCGGGCAGGCCGTAAGCTATGTATTTTCCGTAACTCATCTCCAGTTCGTAAGTGCCATTATCCCGGGTTGTGGTTTTTGTTTTAAGAATAACGAGGTTTACAGCATCTATGTATAATGTGGACAGTACCACATCTGAATTATCATCTTCGGGAAGCAGTTTAACCACTTTCACAGCCGTGTTCCCGATCTTATCATTGCCTGCATCCAGTACAGTGTATTTACCGCTGCTGAGCACATTGCTCATATTGATATTTACTGCACCCTTCGGTACAAAAGAAATTCCTTTTTCATTTTTTATCCTAAGCTGCTCAGGTTTTTTAAAATATACTTTTACTGTAGCTACCGGAACCTTTAAAAAACTCACATTGGTTTTCATTTTGCCATTGGCCTGGTAGTCGTTTACCAGGTTTATTTTATCCTTTACTTTTTGTACCAGCATGTTTATATCCTGCGCCCGGCCAAAAGGCGAAACCTGGATAAGGATAATAAAAAGAAAGATTGTTTTCATAGTATTCATTTATGATAAGATATCTTTTTTACGAAAGATAAAAACAGATGCAGAAACAAGTGCAATAATATATGCCAGCAAAGCAGCAATGCTTTTTAAAATGCCCGGCAAATACTGTATTGAGCCTTTTATTGTTTCTCCGTCAGGAGTTGAGCCAATATAAAAAAAGCCTTTCCAGCCCAGCATATAGGTAGTAAATAAATAAGGCTTAATATATTTTTGATAAATGGGTATTTCCATTTCGCTGATGAGCGTACAAACAATAATAATGCCTACTGTAGCTACTATCGGGCCTATAGAGTTCTCTGACAAAGTAGATAATAACAATGAAATAGCTGCTACCACCATCATGGCAATAAAAGCAAAACCAAAAGCATAAAAATATCTCCACAACACATCGCTGGATTCTATCAGTTGCAAACCACTGGTTTTTGCCACCACCAAGTCATTTTCGCCAAACACTGCAATACTTACTACTAAAGAAATTACAGCGATCCACAACAGCAAAGCAAAAACATATACAGCTGTTGCAAAATATTTTGAAAGTATTATTTGTGTACGACTTACCGGTTTAGCGGCCAGTAATCTTAATGTACCCATACTGGCCTCGCCAGAAACAACATCTCCTGCTACAAGCGCAACCAGTATGGGCACATGCACCAATAAAAGGTTTAGTACAAAAAAACAAACGGCATAACCATTAACCAATTTATCGTATTCAATATTCATGGTCTCATCCAACGAGCCCAGCATAAACATCATCCAGTCTTTACCATTTACCAGCAGGCCCAGCTGAATTAAAAAAATAAAAACGGCAATAATGGCAAATGCCAGGTAAGTTCTTGGTTTCTTAAAAATTTTAAATAATTCAATTTGCAAAAGATTCCACATGTCCGGGCTGGGTTGTAAGTGAAAGAAAATAATCTTCTAAAGAATGCATTGGCTTTATGGAAAGGAGCTGCACCTGCAGCGATACCAGTTCAGAAATTAACTGTGGCACATCCTCTTTATTCATTTTAAGCTGCAGCACCCGGGTATTCTGCTGTAACAAAGCAGCCCATCTTGTCTGCAATAATTTTTCTCTTGCATGCACATCATTATTTGTTTCGATCTGTACCAATGATTTTGAAGGATCGAGCAACTCTGCCACATTACCCTCCACAATTTTTTTGCCTTTGTGAATAATGAGCATACGGTTGGCCACCAGTTCAATTTCACTTAACAGGTGCGAAGAAACAACAATGGTTTTCCCCATCTCCCGGCTTAGCCTTAGAATCAGGTTACGCATATCAGCTATCCCCTGCGGATCAAGTCCATTAGTTGGTTCGTCAAGTATAATCAGTTTTGGATCATGCACCAATGCAACTGCAATACCCAGTCTTTGTTTCATGCCCTGGCTAAAGGTTTTTACTTTGCTGAAGGCCCTTTCATCCAAGCCAACAAGTTTCAATTGATCCAGTAATAAACCCTTGTTTTTTTTCATGCCACTCATTTTTGCAAAAATGGCCAGGTTCTCAAAGGCAGTTAAATATTTATACAGGTCAGGTTTTTCAATTACTGCTCCTACCTGTTTTAATATTTCGGTACGATGTGTTGAAAGTTTTTTGTTGAAAATGCTGATATCGCCTGAGGTAGGTTTTATCAAGGTGAGTAACATGCGTATGCTGGTAGATTTTCCGGCACCATTTTGCCCTAAAAATCCATATACATCACCTGCCTCAACAGTAAAAGAAAGGTCATCAACTGCTTTGATATCTTTAAATTGCTTGGATAAATTATTAACCTGTATGATTGCCGGCATGTAGTATTATATTACCAAAGGTAAAACGGATCAACAATTAAAAAGTTTAAAATTTAGGTAATTATTCTGTGCCGGGGTTCATATAAGACTGGAGTGCATTAACGTAAGCCTCAAAAGATTCAATTCCTTTTTTGGTGATCTTGCAGATGGTTTGCGGGTAATTGTTGTTGAACTGTTTGGTCACATCTATATAACCTGCATCTTTTAGTTTATTGATCTGTACACTAAGATTTCCGGCTGTTGAGTTGGTCTTTTCTTTTAAAAAAGTAAACTCGGCTTCCCGCACACTGATAAGCAGGCTTACCACGGCAAGCCTGAGCTGGGAATGTAATATGGGATCGAGTTCTTTGAATTCCATCTTTCAGAAGTCTGGATTAATTTTTAAGGGTATTATTATTTGCTTTCCTGTATTGAAGCCACAATAATAGCCCCGGAATGATATAGCCAATTAGTACCGCTCCGGCCATGATCAACATATCATACTTAAAATCCTTGTTTATAAATATGGCAATAGCGCCGGCCCAGTTTACAACAGCGCCTATCATTAAGGCCCTTGATTTAACGGCCCCGCCTTTTATCAGCATGAGGAAGGCAAATATCATGAGGAAAAAGCCAAAACCGCTGTTGGGATTAACTGCAATATTGATAGCAAAAATGATTGTAAAAAGACTGATGATAAAACCAATATCCACCAGCTTCATCAGGTCGCCCACATAAGTTCTTACTAATTTTTTCTTGGGCCGGAAAACATCATATACCAATAATACTATGGTTACCATTCCAAAAATATTCCATCCTAAAAAAATATTATCGGCTCCTACATGTAAAAAAAAGAAAGTGGATAGTGATGCCAGGATGATCATCATGCCCCATAAAAGCCAGCTTAAACCATTATCCGTAATATTACTTTTTGCCTGGGTTATCATTTGATGGATGATATCGAGGCTTTTTTCCTTTGAGAGTTGTTGTTCGTCTTGCATACTGTTATGATTGTAATGAAAACTATTGCTGCTTATTACTTATTTAACGCGTTGTATTTTTTTCTAAGCAGGTATCCTGGTATTATCCAGGCAGTAATAACTGCCGCTGCCAATAATAATAAAACATATATGGGAAGAACAAAAACAGATAATATGGCCAAAACCCAACATGTAATCCCGCCAATTATCAATGGATTAAACTGCATGGCAATGCCCGATAAAAAAGTAGGTGTTCCATACAACATCAATATAAATGAATTGATAAGGTGCCAACTTTGGTTTTTGCCAACAATGACAGAGATGACGAGCATGCTGATAACAAAACTTACCCATATATAATTAATGATGTTTTCACTGTACGTTTTTACTGTTTCTTTTTTGCTTCTTCGTGATAAATAAATTACCTGGAACAAAACTGCCACCCAACAACTTGCCCAGATCACTTCCGGATGCGTAAACAGGTTTAGTTTAAGCAACACAAAATGCCCCATAGCGCAGAAAAAGATAAGCCATCCCCAAAGCAGGTATAAATAACCATTTTCGCTAAAACGGTTCTTGGCCTGGTTGATCATATTATCGATCAACTGCAGGCTTTCTTTTGGAGAAAAATTTTCCGATTGCATATAAAAATGATTTTGGGTTTGTGCTGGGCATACAAAATGATGCCCCAGCAGGGCTCTTTACTTACATTCACTTACCAGTAACTCAGTTCTTTGCCTGCCCCAGTTTGGATGCAGATCACTTGCCGGTTTAAATGCATTGAACTTATCAAGTGCTGATAATAAAACTGGTTTTGCAGTCACACAACCGCCACCAAATTGCTCAGGGGTATATTTTAAGCCCTGCCCTTTTAAAAATTCAGGTCTGGGGTTTGTAGGGTCCTGCTGCATGGCTGCATCAATATGGGCCTGACTTTCCGGCCCATACTCCATAAATCTCTGCATGGGATTTACCATCATGTGTGCGCTTGCAATCATACTTTTTAAACAACTGATCTCTGAATTGTTTGGTTGTAAAGCATCTGCTTTATTTATAAGCTCTGTTGCTTTATCTGCAATTGCATCCACCTTCGATTTATCCTGTTCCATGTACGTATAATTTACCTGGCAAAGTGCAGCATAATAATAAGGAAGCCATTGTGTTTTTTCGGCTGTAGCAATTCTCTCAAAATTGTTGGCCAGTGTTAAAAGGTTCATCGGGTTTTTAAAACTGGTATCAATAGCAGCAATATTGCTTTTCATAGAAGCGATGAATTTATCGCTTTGTGCAAATGACGCTGTTGCCCCAAACACTATAGTCACAATTAGAAGTATTTTTTTCATTTTTTTATTTTTTGTTGATTTTTAAGATTTATTTTTTTGTTGATTTTTTAATTTTTCATACTCCGTTTCTACAGAGTTTGATCTTGGGAAAATATAGGCCCCGGCAAAATGGAATGCAAGCCCAATACCCCAGCCCAGGGTTGACCAAAGCGGCCAGGGAAAATGCCCCCAACGCATTTCAGTTATATTAAAATGCTCGTGCGAAGATGAAAAATACCAGACTGCCCATAAAAAAGCATTTACTATAAGGTAGGTAACTGCATGGGTTTTAAAGCTTGCCCTTTTTTGTGCAATCTCCCATAAAACAGGGTCTTTGCCTTCGGGAACCGGTTGATAGTTTGACATGATAATTAATTTATTGGTTATAGGTTTTGTTTAAAGATTATTGTTGATGGCATCCTGTGTTCTGTCAATTCCAAAGCTTAAGAAACATCCAATGTATATAAACCTTTTAGATGGTGGGGTAACAGCTTCCTTCCTGCTGCCGTTATTATTATAATTATAATTGAATACCTGGTCTTGTCCCAATACATTATTAATACCCAGTACCCATACTATAAAAGCTTTTTTATCTGCCTTGCCCAGGTTAGGTAAATAATTCACACTAAAGCTCATGCTGTTGTAATTGATCGTTTTTCCGGCGTCACCAATTTTATATTTACCCTGCACATTATCATAAGCGAAATAATAATAAGGACGGCCCGTTGCAAAATTGTAACTCAGGTTAAAGCCCGTTTTCCACGGCATAACAAATTTCTTTACAACCAATGCGGCTGTGTGGTTTGCTGCAAAAGATGGGGTAATGGCCTGGGGGTAGTTCAGGTAATCTCTTTTGGTATCCAGGTAAGAATAGGATATCCAGAAATCAACATTCTTAAATGTTTTTTTATCCCGGTAAAAGAACTCCAGCCCTTTAGCATCACCAAATCCATTGTTATTTGTTGCTGCTTCTCTGCCGGTAGATGTTATGGAAGTCTTATAAAGATCAGTGTACTTTTTATAAAACGCCTCTACTCTGAACGTTCTGCTGTTGGTCAACTTTTGATATTGTAATATATAATGTGCAGCTCTTGAATAATCAAGACTGGCCAGGGTTGGTAAATACTTGCGCTCAGGATTCTGGTAAAATAATCCGTATGCAAAAGATGCCTGACTTTCATCCCGAAATTTGTATGCTACAGAAACCCGGGGAGCAATATTCCATTTATCAACTATTTGTGAATGCTCAAGTCTTGCCCCCAGTTTAGCAGCAAGGTTATTAGTAATAAAAATATCAGTTTCTGCAAAAACAGAAACCAGGTTATCTTTTACGGTTTCTGTAAACCGAGTACCATTGTATAAAGTATAGGTTGATCTTTCATTGCTATAAAAATAATCAGAACCTAAGCGGATCACATTCAGCCCGTTCAATTTTTTTTCCAGCACATACCTTACCTGTACATATTGTGCCTTATTATTTAATTTAAAATTTTTAAAAGCATAAAATGATGGGCTGGTGATCACCTGCTTTTCATTATCGGCATTTTGCAGCTCGTTATTGATATCATCTTTGTTTGTGCTGTAACTAAAGCCGGTGATCAGCTTCCAGCCACTTCCAAAATTCTCCCGCCAGTTAATATTCTGGTAGGTATTTAAATTTTCAATGGCAAATGCATTCTTTAAAACAGTGGAGTCTATATCACTGGTTCTGAACCCCGTTTTATTAGCACTGATATAACCGTAGTATTTGATAAAGCCGTTCTTTGTCCTGATGCGGAAATTTGCATCACCCTGGTGATAAACCGGTATCTGGTAAAAATCCTGTTTTTGTTTGTTGACCGCAAACCCAAGGAGCAGGTTTGTATAATTATAAGAAATACCCCATGATGATTTTTTATCTTTTGATAGTTTTTGTATGCCTCCACCTACACCAAGAACTGAAATAGCCATGTCGGCCTGTGTTTTTTCGGGCAGGTCTTTACTTTCTAAAATCAAAGCCGAAGAAAGTGCCTGGCCATATAAAGCTGAATATCCTCCTGAACTAAAAATGATCCCTTTAAATAAAAAAGGGTTAAACCGGCCACGGGTAGCAATGCCGGGAGTACTTGTATAAAAAAAATTATTCACCAGGTTTCCATCCATATATATTTTACTTTCTGTTGCCGATCCACCCCTTACAAATAAGCCCTCACTTTCTCCAACCTGCTGTGTACCGGGTAAAGATTTAAATGCACTGGTTACATCTGCATTGGCACTTGGTGTGGTTACAATATCCAGCGCAGATAAAACCGCACTCTTATTTTTGTCGCTGGCAACAAATGAACCCGCAGATATTACAACTGCTTTTAATTCAGTAACCAGTTCTTTCATAGTTATATTTAATGCAATAGGAGCTGTTTCTATAGTTATTTCCTGCTCATAACTGCGAAACCCGATTACAGAAGCTTCCAAAAGCTGCTTTCCTTTTTCCGAAGACGTGAATGAAAAGTTACCAGTTGAATCTGTAGTGGCTCCGTCGTAGGTATTTTTTAATACAATACTCACTCCTCCCAGGGGTTTGCCTTTCATATCTGCCAGTTTTCCTGTGATATTTACCTGCCCTTTTGTAGCTAAACCCAGTATTAAAATTAATAATGTCAATGCCGTTCTCATTACTGCTAATTTTTCACAAACGTAAAGTAGTTTATTTTATAAACCAAATATTTTTAAAAAATAATTTTACTTTAATACTGGATTTATAGTATACGATGTGGCCTCAAAGTATCTTTTAAATAATTGACAGACAGTGTATTATATGGTATTTACGATGAGAATTACAACTCGGTTTTTAAGTTCATTACTTATTAACATCTCATAAAATTTATTTTTTTATGTGGACTGAATTTGTAATTTAGCAATAGAATTTAATGGGTTAGTAAGTACAAAGGGTCAGCAGCAATGTTGACCCTTTTACTTTTCGGCCTCACCCCAACCCCTCTCCAAAGGAGAGGGGACCCGAAGGGGATTCTTTTTAAAAAAGACTTTTTCATTTGCATAGCTTAATAAAAACTTTTCAAAGTTTGTATAACGCCTTCCCTTTTTATTCTTTATTGAAAAGTTTCTATTCTACATTCGTACTTCGTAAATTTTTAAATTAAAAATGAGTAAAACTAAATCAGCTTTTTTTTGCCAGGGTTGTGGTTACGAAAGTGCCAAATGGTTAGGTAAATGCCCGGGCTGTAATAACTGGAATACGTTTGTTGAGGAAGTAATCGTGAAGGGAACAGATAAAAAAGAAAAAGATGATTGGCGGGATTACTCGGGTTTGGGAAAACAAAAGATCATTTCTATAAATGACGTAAGCAGTGCCGAAGAAAAAAGGATCTTAACAACTGACCCCGAATTAAACAGGGTACTTGGCGGCGGAATTGTTTTAGGAAGTATTGTTTTAGTTGCCGGGGAACCGGGTATTGGTAAATCAACATTGTTCTTACAAAACGGTTTGCAACTTAAAGATATTATTACGCTATATATAAGTGGAGAAGAAAGTGAGCAGCAGATAAAAATGCGTGCTGATCGTATTGGAATTGCAAGTGAAAATTTTTACCTGCTTACTGAAACCAATACACAAACAATTTTCCAGGAAATAAAAAAACTAAAACCTCAACTGGTAATTGTTGATTCTATTCAAACCCTTCAATCTCCTTATGTTGAAAGTGGTGCCGGCAGCATAAGCCAAATAAGAGAAACTGCTGGCGAATTACAACGCTTTGCAAAGGAAACCAACACACCTGTTTTTTTAATCGGTCATATCACCAAAGACGGTACTATAGCGGGTCCTAAGATACTGGAGCATATGGTGGATACCGTGCTGCAGTTTGAGGGTGACCGCCATTATACATACCGGATTTTACGCACATTAAAGAACCGTTTTGGCTCAACAGATGAGCTGGGTATTTACGAAATGACCGGCAACGGCATGAGGGCAGTAACCAATCCTTCAGAGATCTTAATAACACAAAAAGAAGAACAGTTAAGTGGCATTGCTATTGCTGCCACTATTGAAGGTATGCGCCCTTTGTTATTAGAAGGCCAGGCATTGGTTACCCAAAGTGTGTATGGTACACCGCAACGTACGGTAAGTGGGTTTGATCTTCGCCGCTTGCAATTATTATTAGCTGTACTTGAAAAAAGAGGTGGCTTTCATTTTGGCGTTAAAGATGTTTTTATAAACATTGCAGGAGGGATAAAAGTAGAGGACCCTTCAATTGACCTGGCGATTGTAAGTGCGCTGTTAAGCAGTTACGAGGATGTGCCCATCAACCAGCATTATTGTTTTGCAGGCGAAGTTGGTTTAAGTGGAGAGATAAGAGCCGTAAACAGAATTGAACAACGCATTGCCGAAGCGGAGAAATTGGGCTTTGAAAAGATCATAGTGAGTAAGTACAATTCCAAATCGTTAGGTAAACAAAAATATAATATCGAAATTGTTTCCTTGAGTAAAGTAGAAGAATTGTACCAATATTTATTTTAACTTGTTGCTGTAATTATTAACCAATGATTGCTCAGTTAAAAAATATTTTCAGCAGTACCCTGCATCTTTTTTATCCGCATATTTGTACGGGTTGCGGATCTGATTTACTGGAAGAAGAAAACCTACTTTGTTTAAAATGTACTCATAATTTACCCCATACCAATTTTGCAGTTTTAACCAATAACCCGGTAGAAAAGTACTTTTGGGGCCGGATTCCCCTGCAGGCTGCTTATAGCCAGTTTTATTTTTCAAAAGAATTCCTCGTTCAGCAGCTTATTCACCAGCTTAAGTACAAAGGAGATACGGGAATTGGGTATTACCTGGGGGAGATTATGGGAAGAACCCTGCTTGAAAGCCCCCGTTTCAATACCATTGATGCCATGATCCCCTTACCGCTATATGCCGATAAAGAACACAAGCGTGGGTACAACCAGGCTACAATACTCTGCAATGGTATATCTTCTATAATAAATAAGCCGGTTTTAAACGGGGCTGTTATCCGCAGGCATGCCACAGAAACCCAAACCCGTAAACACCGTACCGAAAGATGGGAAAATGTAAAAGACAGTTTTATAGTTAATAATGCAAAAGAGCTAGCCGGTAAACACCTTTTACTGGTGGATGATGTAGTTACCACCGGCGCCACTTTAGAAGCTTGTGGTCATATTATATTGGAAGTGCCCGATTGTAAACTAAGCATTGCGACCCTTGCCTACGCAGCTAAATAAAAGTGGAAATACAATTAAACATTTAAGTCTAAATTTGAAAAATGAATAGACCTGCTTACTTTTTTTGCCTTTTAACTTTTGCATTTTGCCTTTTTTTATCTTCCTGCAAAAAAGACTCTTTTATTACCAGTGAGTTTGCCAGGCTAACCATTACTGCCGATACCTTAAAGTATGATACTGTTTTCACAACCACCGGTTCAATTACCAAATCTTTCAAAATCATCAATGAAAATGACCAGAAGCTCCGCCTGGGTAAAGTGAAATTAATGGGAGGGGCTACCTCTGCCTATAAGATGAATGTGGATGGAAATGCTACTAACGAAATCAATAACCTGGATATTGATGCTAATGACAGCATCTATATTTTTGTTTCGGTAACCATCAACCCCAATGCCTCCAATCTTCCTTTTATTGTAAGCGACAGCATTTTAATAAACTATAATGGCAACAACCGCTATGTGCAATTACAGGCTTACGGTCAAAATGCAAATTTCTTAAGCAACAGGGTCATTACTGGCAACGTGGTCTGGACAAATAACCTGCCCTATGTGATACTGGGAAGTTTACGCATAGATACAACTGCTACACTCACCATTCAAGCCGGCTGCAGTATATATGCTCATGCAAATGCGCCTATTATAGTAGATGGTACATTAATAGTAAATGGTACAAAAGCAAACCTTGTTGTTTTTACTGGTGACAGGCTGGATGCTGGCTATAAAGATCTACCTGCAAGCTGGCCTGGAATTTATTTCCGTGGTAACAGTAAGAACAATATACTTACATACGCCGTGGTTAAAAATGCATACCAGGCCATTGTTACCGAAAAACCATCCATTAACGCCAATCCTAAAGTAATACTCCATCAATGCATTGTTGATAATGCTTACGACGCAGGCATCTATGCAGTAAACAGCAGCCTCCAGGCCGACAACAGTTTGATCAGCAACTGCGGCAGCAATATTATTTTAAGCTATGGCGGTATTTATAATTTTACACATTGCACTGTTGCTGCCTATTCTACAGATTATCTCAATCACAAGAACCCTGTACTTAATGTAAATAATTTTTCAAATCTCTCCGGTACTACTGTATCTGCCGATCTGAATGCAGTTTTCCGCAACAATATTTTTTGGGGGGATGGCGGACTTGTAGATAATGAAATAACTGTTAACAAGCAGGGGGCAAACCCTTTTATAGTATTGTTCGAAAAAAATATTTACAAAACCTTAGTTGATCCTGCCAACAGCACATTAACCGGAAATATTAAAAATGCAGATCCATCCTTCGACAGTATTGATGTAAATAAAAAGATATTCGATTTCAGGGTAACAAAAAATGCTTTTGCTCCCGGCATCAATGCAGCTGCACCCACCGGTTTCCCCAAAGACCTGGACGATAAAAACAGGAACGTGGGTTTACCCGATATTGGCTGCTATGAAAAGCAATGATGATGTTAATCCATAGGTAAACTTCAACTCCTGCATAGTTTTTGAACAAAACAGTTTTACTTTCGTTAACAATAAAAATAAACCTCATGATAAAATTAATTGCCATAAGTGCTGTGTTCATGTCTTGTTCATTACAGGCAACCAATAAAAAAGCTGATACTCAAATAACAGCACCTATCACTGCCAGACCCATTTATGATTTTAAGGTAGAAGGACTGGAAGGCGGCACTATAGATTTTTCATCCTTCAAAGGCAAAAAAATTCTGATCGTAAATACCGCCAGTAAATGTGGGCTTACTCCACAATACGAAAGTTTACAAAAGCTGTACGATACCTATAAAAGCAAACTGGTGATCGTTGGTTTCCCGGCAAACAATTTTGGCGGACAGGAGCCCGGAACCAATACCGAGATAGGGGAATTCTGCAAAAGGAATTACGGTGTTACATTCCCAATGGCTTCAAAGGTTTCAGTAAAGGGCGACGATATAGCACCCATTTACAAATGGCTTACCAGTAAAACAGAAAATGGTGTTTTAGATGCAGAGATCAAATGGAATTTTGGAAAATTCCTGCTGGATGAAAAAGGTAATCTTATCCAATATTTTCCAAGCAAGGTTTTGCCAATGAGTGAAGAGATAACCAGTAAATTGTAAAACAATTCATATCAATTGAACATCCGGTATTTTAAAATGCCGGATGTTTTTTTTATTTTAATTTGCAGCCATGCAATTCCAATCCATCACCGGGCAAAAAGAAACAAAAGAGCAGCTTGTACAAATGGTACAGCATAACCGGCTCAGCCATGCTTTATTGTTTTTAGGTAAGGAAGGCAGCGGCGCTCTACAACTGGCATTGGCATTTGCACAGTACATTGTATGCAACCCCCAACCAAAAGAAATTGATCTCTTTGCCACATCAAACTCCAATAACGAGAAACAAGAAACTAAACAACAAGAAACAAGAAACGATTCTTGTGGTATTTGCCCCGCCTGCAAAAAAGCAAACCAACTCATTCATCCAGATATCCATTTCTCTTATCCTGTCATCACTAAAAAACCAGGCGAAAAACCCATCAGTACCGACTTTATAAAAGAGTGGCGGGAGTTTATTGTAACAAACCCCTACGGCAATGTGTACGACTGGCTGCAATTCATCGGTGCTGAAAATAAACAGGGAAACATTACGGCAAATGAGTGCACCGATATCATCCGCAAACTAAACCTGAAAAGTTTTGAAAGCGAGTACAAGATCCTCATCATGTGGATACCCGAATTCCTGGGCAAGGAAGGAAATAAATTATTAAAGCTGATTGAAGAACCCCCGCCCAATACCTTGTTTATTTTAGTTGCCGAAAATGAAGACCTTATCCTCCCTACTATTTTATCACGTACCCAGCTTGTAAAAATCCCTTTGCTTACCAATTTAGAAGTTGAAGCAGGACTGGAACTGAATGCCGGCGTTAAAATAGAAAAGGCCCAACAGGTTGCCGCATTGGCCGAAGGCAATTACCGGGAAGCACTACAATTATTACAGCATGCCGATGATGACTGGGAGGTGATGCTTAGGGAATGGTTGAATGCCATTATACGCACCGGGCCGGTAGCCCAGGTAAAATGGATAGACGAAACGGCTAAACTGGGCAGGGAAAAACAAAAGCAATTCCTCAAATACTTTATTCACCTGCTTGAACAAGCAATAAGATTAAGGGTAATTGCACCAGCAAACGAGAAACAAGAAACGGATCAACCAGAAACAAGAAACGAACTTGACTTCGCCAGCCGCCTGAACAAACTCTGCAATTTAAGCCAGCAGGAAGCCATCATCACCGAATTAGACAAGGCCAGCTACTATATTGAACGTAATGCCAACGCAAAAATGCTGTTTCATGCCCTTTCCATCAGGTTATATCACATTATTAACAACAAATCGTTAATTTTGGTGAACTGAGGTAGAGAACAGCAGGGAACCGGAATTACTGATTTGAATTGATGTTTGTGTATTCATAATATTTTGATACCAGCTTTTTCATCAATATTCAACATCGTTGCGTCGCAATCCTTTCATCGGCATACCATACTTCGACTTCGCTCTGTATGGAACTTTAGCTGCCGGGTATGGAAATACGATAAAAGAGTGTTCCGATAGCTATCGGAACCACTGAAGCATAATAGTAATTCTGCCGCCCGGCTCATAATTATTCTCCTCGTTTTGAATTTTTAATTTTTAATTTTTAATTACTAAAGGATATGGGATGTGGAAGCGGAGGTTGCGGAACCTCAAAAGACGGAGCACCGGGTGGTTGCCAAAGTCATGGCAGTTGTGCAAGTGGCGGTTGCAACCGGATGAATGTACATGACTGGCTTGCCAATTTACCCTTCAGCGACCCTGAAAGCGGGTGCAGGGTTATTGAAGTAAGCTTTAATAATGGGAGCCGCAAAGATTTTTTCCGGAACACTACCTTACAGCATTTTGAAAAGGGCGATATGGTTGCTGTGGAAGGCGTTAGTGGCTTTGATGTAGGCATGGTAAATATTACCGGTGAGCTGGTTCGCCTGCAAATGAAGAAACACCGGGTTGATGAAAAAAGCCCCGACATTAAAAAAGTTTTACGCCGTGCCACCGAAGCAGATATTGCTAAAATGCTTGAATCTAAAGCCAGGGAAGCACAGGTTTTAATACGCAGCCGTGCCATGGCCCGCCAGTTAAAGCTGGAGCTTAAGATGGCTGAAGTTGAAGTACAGGCCGACAGCCGTAAAGCCACTTTCTTTTATATTGCCGATGACCGTGTTGACTTCAGGGAACTGATAAAATTATATGCCTCAGAATTTAAAGTAAAGGTTGAAATGCGCCAGATAGGTGCCCGCCAGGAAGCTGGAAAAGTAGGTGGCATAGGCAGTTGCGGCCGTGAGCTTTGCTGCAGCAGCTGGCTTACCGATTTTAAAAGTGTAAATACCAATGCAGCCCGTTACCAGAATTTAAGTATAAACCAAACCAAGTTAAGCGGTCAATGTGGCCGTTTAAAATGCTGTCTGAATTACGAGCTGGATACTTATATGGATGCCCTCCAGTTCTTCCCCGATGATGCAGATATGATCGAGATGGCCAAGAGCCGTGCCTTCCTTGTAAAAAAAGATATTTTCCGAAACCTGATGTGGTATACCATGCCAGATAGCAATAAGCAATACCCATTAACCATTGAAAGGGTTAAAAAAATAAAAGAACTGAATAAGCAAGGCATTCGCCCCGAGGATTTAGAACCTGTTGAAGTAGTAAGCAGTAAGCCAAAAGAAATTGAACCTACGTATGCAGATGTGGTTGGCCAGATCAGTTTAAAAGCTTTGGAAAAGACCAGCCGCAAAAGAAGGGACCAGGAAAGAGGCTCTAATCAACCCGGCAGGCAAAAGCAAAATCGCTCACAGAGCCCAGGAGGTGCTGGCGCACAGGCGCAACAACCGCAGGGCCAAAATCAAAAACAAGGCGGTGGACAGAACCGTTCGCAGGGCCCCGGAGGAAACCAGCCAAACAGAGGCGGCGGAAATCCAAGGGCACAGGCTGGTGGCAACCAGTCAAACCGCGGACAGAATCCTGCTGGCAACCGGCCAAATCAAAACAGGCCCGGAGGATCCCGTGGCCAAGGCCAAAACCGGGGACAACAAAGACCAAATCAAAACCCGGATAATAACAGCGGGGATAAAAAATAATAAAGTATTAAAATGAACGTCGGGTTTAACTCCCGGCGTTTTTTTAATTTGCAGCATAATCACATCCATGTCGATAACAGTAAATAATCTTACAAAAATTTACGGCACTCAAAAAGCAGTTGATGCTGTTTCCTTTACAATAGAAAAAGGAGAGATCGTTGGTTTCCTCGGCCCCAATGGCGCAGGTAAATCAACTACCATGAAGATCATTACCGGCTACTTACCGGCAACCTCGGGATCAGCAACAGTTTGCGGCATTACTGTAGAAGAGAACAATAACGAAACAAAAAAGAAAACAGGCTATTTGCCCGAAGCAAATCCTTTGTATTACGATATGTATGTAAGGGAATACATTGATTTTATCACCAATGTACATGCCGTAAAGAATAAGAAAGAAAAGATAGAGGAAGTGATCAAAACAGTAGGCTTAACTGTTGAAGCCAATAAAAAAATAGGCCAGTTAAGCAAGGGTTATAAACAGCGGGTTGGTTTGGCCGCTGCTTTGATCCACGACCCCGAAGTGCTGATCCTGGATGAGCCTACCAGCGGGCTTGATCCCAACCAGATCGTAGAGATCAGGGAAGTGATCAAAAGATTGGGAGCGGATAAAACGGTTCTGTTCTCATCCCATATTTTGCAGGAAGTACAGGCCATCTGCGACCGGGTGATCATCATCAACAAGGGAAAAATTGTGGCTGATGATAGTTTAACCAATCTGCAAAAAGGAAAAACAGATGAACACATTGTATTGGTTTCGTTTAAAGAAGATATTTCAATTGAACTTTTCCAAAGTATAAAAGAGGTATCTGAGATTGAGCAATTACAAAATCAAAATTACAAACTCAAAACGCATAACCCCGAATTTGTAAGAAAGCAATTATTGCAATTGTCTGTAGATAATAATTTAAACATTGTTTCTTTACAAAGCCAAAGCAATAGTTTAGAAGAAGTGTTCAGGAGTTTAACGCAGTAAACAGCCACCTATTTAATTTGTGAAACTGCACTTGCTTTTAAAATGAAATACACATCATTGTGCCAGTCACTTTTCGGAAGTGCATTCTTATTTTCGCTAAACGGCACTCTTAGAATTACCATTTTATCAATTTTTTTTCCATTAGCGGTATTTGTAAAGCTGGCAATTTGATAGCGTTTTAGCTTTTAAAATTTTTCGGCTGTAATATCATTGTCATTTGCATCAAGCCTCTCTTTAAAAACATCGGGCCATTTATTTTCATCTCCATTATTTTTCACAAATTCAAACTCTTCTGTACCAATCTGGCTAACGATGGCTGCCTTATTATCAACCCAATAATTTTCCATATACCAGTTACCGATACCGCTCCAGTTAGTTACTGTAACCGATTTGCCTTTTACCGGAAATTTTTTTTTAATTTCTTTAGTATTATCAGATACTGATTTTACTTTAGTTGTTTTTTGTGCATTACTGTTTAATGTTAAAAAAGTAAGTGTAACAAACAGTGCTGATTTTATCATATACTCAGGTTTTAATTTTTCAAAATAACCGGTTTAATATCTTGCCAATCATTTTTGCTGGTACATAAGCTATAAATAAACGAAGGCTCAATGGTAATTTGTTTTTGCTTTTTATTTTTTTTGTCTATTGGTATTATTACAAATTTTCGTTCACGATAAATAAAATCGTTTCCTTTTTTTATCATGCAGTTTACCTGTGCCATGTTTAATAAAACATAATAATTACCAGCATCTTTTAAAGATACACCAAGCTTTTCTTCGTATTTACTTATCCAGTTATTTTCTTTATAGATAGAATCAGCTGGCTTAAATGTTTTGTCAACTAATTTTTTACTATAAGCACACTCACTTACTTTTTTATTATCAATTTCCAGCAAAATATATTCAGTTGCTTTGATACTGTTTTTATTAAGAGCGGCTTCCGATTGTATCAAAATAATACTTAAACCATCAAAGGGGCAATGTTGGGCATTACTTGTTATTGTGAAAATAATAGATAGTAATACAAGACTGATTTTCGCCAACATAATTATCAATATTTATTTTTTGCGTAACAATACTTTTAATACTTAATAATTTACCAAAATGGCTATGGCTGCCGAATCATTCATAAAAATTATTTGTTGGCTTTATATTCTGCTTCTGTAATCTCCTTTCCATCGGGGCTGTAATATTTTATATTTTTTTGTCTGGTAGATCTACCATACTCTTTTCCTTTGCTTACCCTTTTTTCAATGTCGTTTTCATATTTCATTACGTAACCATTGGCGCTGGTTAACACTCCTTTACCATCTATATCACCACGATCCCATTTGCCCACTAAAGTACTACCATCAGCATTTTTTAAAATTCCTTTGCCATCACGGTAACCATCATCAAAATTTCCTGTATAACTACTGCCATCATTATAGCTCATTACCCCATAATCTTTATTTCCCTTTTTATAACTGCCTGTAAACGTATATGTTTTATAACCTTCTTCTCCAGTCTCCTCTCCTTTTCCATCTTTTTTACCATTTACCCAATCGCCTGCATATTTATATTTGAGATTGTTTAAATTTGTTAATGTGCCTTTGCCATGCCTTGCACCGTTATCATATTCACCTTCATAAAAATCGCCTTCAAAAATAACTGTGTTTGCCCCTGAGCCTATTTTTTTTGCTGCGTACGATTTGCCGTTGCCATGCAAATAACCATCTTTAAAATTCCCTTCGTAGGTATCGCCTATGGCACTTGTATATTTTCCAATGCCATTGGGCTTACCGTTTTTAATGGCTCCCACATAACGGTCGCTATTTTTAAAAGTTATGGTACCTTCTCCATCATCTGCCTTTTTAAATTCTTCTTTAAGTGCATTGGTTAAATTGGGTAGCTTCTTCAAATAATCATAATCATTATCTCTAAATGCCCACGCAATATATTCTACATTTAGCTTACTTGCTTTTGCTATTTCTAGCCACCTTTCAGAAGATAAATCTTCTACAAATCCCGGGTAAATTAACTTTAGTTCCGTAGCGGCTCCTCTTAATAATTGATCCGCTAAAAATCTCCAGGTGCTTGCAATAAATCCTTCTTTGGGCAACACACGATTGGCCTGCACAGTTTCTAATGTTTTGTACAAATATTCCAGCCTTTTTGCACTTGTTTTATTTTTTAATGCCAGATTGCTTGTGGCATATTTATAAAAAACATTAAAATTAACCCTGCAATCTGCTGCCATCTTTAAGGCTACTTCAGGATAAGCAGTTTCCAGTTCTTCAAACCTGTTTAACACTGTAGTTTTTTGCTCATCGGCCATCAATTCAAAACTACACAGTGGGTAGGCGTAGCCTCCCCCGGCCGGAGTTGCGTATTGTTTACTAGCCCCAAAATAATAAGCCAAAATGTACAACTCTAAACGCTCCAAACGTTCTTTAGCTGCTGGAAACCGTTGTTGTAATTCTTGAATTTTTTTTGTGCTGAAATCAGAAAAAAGCCGGGACTGCCACACATAATTAATTAAAGTATCAAGTGGCGTTTCGGGCACTGCACCTATAAACTTCATCACATACTTCGATGATGTTAAATAATCAGGAGGATTAGGAGATTTACTATTGGAATATAACCTATAAAACTCATCCTGCGCAAAAGCTTCACATTCAACTCTTGAAAACATTTTACTTCCGCTAAGTTGATCTAACGAATTTTTTATAAAAATTCTTTTTTGCTCTGCTTTTTCATTGGCTATTCTTTGCAGGTAAAGCTGATGATCTCTTATGCGATCCTGCTCTCTTTGGTATGCAGCCGCCTCCCGTTGTCTTACGTCAGCTACATAAGCGGCATCGGCAGCCTTCTGTTCTTTGGTTTTCATAAATTCGGGAGTGCTTCCATTTGAGCCTGGCGTAGTAGTAGGTTTGCCCGACTTCATGTTCATGTTGTCTACTATTCTTTGCCTGTAATCAGATTGGTATTTTGCCTCAGCTTTTTCCCAATAGCTGGGCTGTGCTTGAACTTGTAAAGCAATACAAAAGCAGCAGAATAAAAAACTAATAACTGACTTGAATATCATTTTCTTTATTTTGGAATATTTAAAAATAATTTTTTATTTATTTATTCTTATAGTTACTGTCCACCACGTTTCGCCGCAAAGTGCATCTAAATTTATAACAGGCAATTTACCATTAAAATCATAATTAATTAATCGTCGTGTAGCTACATTATATTCTATTTCTTTTTTTGCAGTAGCACTAAATTTTATCTTTTCAAAAGCAGCTTCTATAATACCGCATAATGCCAGTGCTTCTGCTTTGGTCATTCTTATTGTTTCTGCCCTGTAAACAAAAGCTTCTTTACCTGTACTACTAATATTGGGTGGATAATTTTTTACTACACAATCTGCAAAGCCGTTTAGTTTTCCGTTTACCTGGTATTCATTATCTTTTTTATCCATTAAAATAGCCTGAAACTTATTCGTTGGGTTTTCTACTAATTCAATAATTTGTGCTGTAAATTTTTTAGGGTTTAAAGATTCTGATATTACTATACCTTGCCTGTATCCATAAGTATTTACAGAGCCATCTTCATTAGATGTACCTACAGCTATACCTTCTAAAAAACCTCTTTTCCAAACACCTGTAATAGTTTCCAGTTTGGTGGTTAGTTTACCCGCCCCTTCTTCCAGACCATCTTTCCATTGTCCTTCAAAAACATCACCATTGTTATAGATTAATTTTCCATTTTTATAAACACCAGCTATACTATCATTTTTATAATATTCGGTAGCCTGTTTTCCTTTTTTTGTTTTCAATTCTATCAGGCCGGTTTTTTTTCCACGCCAAAAATTTCCTTTTTCTATATCGCCATTTTTGTAAGTAAATTGGCCTATTCCGTAAGGCGTACCATATTGCCATTCACCTTCATAAACATCGCCATTGGGGTAAATTACTTTGGGGTTGCCTGTTGTTTTATCATCGATATATTCCTGCTCAATGGTAAATAGCAAAGCGCCTTTTTCATACACTTTACCAATGCTCTTTCCATTTAATTTTCCAGCTACCCAATTTTGCTCGGTAAAGTTTCCGTTTTTAGCAATTTCTTTTCCTTTACCCTCTTTCATATTATCTTTCCAATTGCCTTCGTAAATAACTCCTTTCCCATTATCGTACTTACCATAACCGTTTATTTTGTCACCAGCCCAGTTACCTTCGTAAAGCGCCCCGGTTTTATAATTGTATTTTCCAAAACCTTCTCTTTTGCCATTTATTTTATACCCTTCAAATTTATCACCATTGGTATAAGTTTCCGATTCGTATTTTGCATCGGGGTTGGTGCTGGCAGGTATTATTTTTTCTTTTTTTTTAGATGATACAAATACGCCGTCTTTATAAATTTCTGTATAGGTTTCGTTGTTGCTTTTTATATAATGTGTAACCGTGCCATCAAACCTCCCGTTTTTATAAATACCAGTATAAGTTTCGCCGTTGTTTGAAGTATAAGTGCCTTCGCCATGGTAAACTCCATTGGCAAAATTACCTTCGTAGCTATCGCCATTTTTCAAAACTTCCTTCCCTTTACCTTCGGGTTTATTATTTGCCCAATTACCGGCGTAAACTTTATTGCCCAGGTAAATCATTTTGCCATAACCGGTTTTTTTTCCATTCTTAAAACTGCCGTTGTATTGAAAGCCATCCATATCAATAAATTCGCCATTGCCATTTTGACAATCGCCACTTACGCATATATTTAAAAAACTGCTCCTGTCTGCCCTTGCTATATTTACATCATTAACAGCAGTCCCGTTTCGCTTAAGGCTGATTGTACTTTTATCATTTGCTTCACCAAATAATTTTGAAACTTCATCTAAATTCAAGCCTGTTAAACTGTTGGAATTTAGGGAGGTAATAACATCCCCTGTTTGTAAACCAGCTATAGCCGCCGGGCCGTTTTTAAATACAGTTTCTACATTCGTTTGATTTCCTTCATTGTTAAACGAAAAACCAAAACTTTTTTGGGCATACAAAAAAGTAAAATTTGCAAAGGTTAAAAACAATAACGCAACAATTTTCATAAAGTATATTTTGTTTGATAAATTTAAAGAGCACTCATTAATCACCTAGGCATCAGTGCTTATTAAAAATGAAGGAGAGGTACAATTCATTGTTTTCATTGTATGTTAAAAATAACCATTTTAAGCAGTTAAAATTATACCCTGCATTGGGTATATCAGCTTTTTTGCTAAATAACACTTGAATGAAAAAATTTTAAATTATAATTTTTATCTTTGTAAAAAAATCACTCACCTTAAAATCAAATCCATCTAATTCTTTTCTCTTTATTGAAAAAAGAGTTTACGGTACACGTAATATGAGCTACATCGCCTCCATTCATGCCCGCCAGATTTTAGACAGTCGTGGTAACCCCACTGTAGAAGTAGATATATTAACCGAGAATGAACGTTTAGGTCGTGCTGCAGTACCAAGTGGCGCCAGTACCGGTATTCATGAAGCTGTTGAACTGCGTGATGGCAATAAAAAATTATATGGCGGTAAGGGTGTACTTAAGGCTGTAAAAAACATCAATACCATTCTTGCTGATAATTTATTGGGATGGGATGTTGCAGACCAGACCGGCATTGATGCAATGATGATAGCCCTGGACGGAACTCCCAATAAAGCAAAACTTGGTGCCAATGCTATTCTTGCAATAAGCATGGCTGTGGCAAAAGCAGCAGCGCTTGAAGCCAACCTGCCTTTGTACCGGTATATTGGCGGAACTAATGCAAAGATCCTGCCTATTCCTATGATGAATATTTTAAATGGCGGATCACATGCCGATAATAAAATAGATTTCCAGGAATTTATGGTAATGCCCGTTGGCGCTTCTTCTTTCAGCGAAGGCTTGCAATGGGGCGTTGATATTTTTCATGCATTAAAAACAGTACTTAAGAAAAAAGGATACAGCACTAATGTAGGTGATGAGGGTGGATTTGCACCTGATATTCAAAGCAACGAAGAAGCCATTGAAACTGTAATGACAGCCATAACTGCGGCAGGTTATAAAGCAGGTTCTCAAATAGCCATTGCGCTTGACCCCGCAGTTAGCGAAATGTACGACAAAGCAAAAAAAGTTTACCATTTTCATAAAAGCGATGGCAAAAAATTAAGCAGCGAAAAGATGGTTGATTTTTGGGCTACCTGGGTAAAACAATATCCAATTATTTCCATTGAAGATGGTATGGCTGAGGATGACTGGAAAGGCTGGAAATTAATGACCGATACAATGGGTAAAAAAATTCAGTTGGTAGGAGATGATTTGTTTGTAACGAATGTAAACCGCCTTGAAAGAGGAATTAATGAAGGTATTGCCAATGGCTTATTGGTTAAAGTGAACCAGATAGGAACGATCACCGAAACCATCAATGCAGTAACTATGGCCCAGCAAAATGGGTTTAATACCATTATGAGCCACAGGAGCGGCGAAACGGAGGATACTACAATTGCAGACCTGGCAGTTGCATTGAATTGCGGCCAGATCAAGACCGGCTCTGCATCCCGTACCGACCGCATGGCAAAATACAATCAGCTGATTCGTATTGAAGAAATATTGGGCGAAAGTGCAGTATATCCAAAAGGAAAGATTAAATTTGGAAGCCCATCCTAAAGAACTTCGTTCGTTCTTTTTTAGAGAACCCAAAGGGAAGGACTTTGATACAGTTTGAAAATGCAAAAACTTTTAGAAAATACAGACTCTGTTAAGCCCCTCCTTCGGAGGGGTTTGGGGAGGCTCCCGTCCTGGCTCAAAAATAAATACCTGCTCACGGGCGTTTTTTTTGTGATATGGCTATTTTTTTTCGATCCAAAAGACATTTTATCGGGAGTAGAGCGTATAAATAAATTGAATGAGCTCCAAACCAGTGAACAGCATTTAAAAGAATTAATCACAGAATCGCACGAGGAACTGGATCTTTTAAAAAATAATGCCCGGAGCATTGAAAAGTATGCAAGGGAAAAATATATGATGAAAAAGGATAATGAGGATCTTTTTATTGTTAATCCTTCCCCAAAAGACAAATAATACTTTTCTTAAAACAATATTCCTGTGTAACAACCGTTTATATAACCGGATACGCCTGCCTGTCGGCGAGACAGGGATATTTAATTTTTTAACAAGCAACTTAACCCTAATGCACAATTTTACACCGGAAGATCTGTTACAATATTTGTATAAGGAGACTTCCCCAGCACAAACAGCCCAAATTAAGGCTGCATTGGAAACAGACTGGAGTTTGCGTGAAAAGTTTGAAGTGATAACCTCAGCCCATAAAAGGCTGGAAGCACTGAAAATGTCACCAAGCCAGAAAACTATTGATAACATTTTAAACTATGCTGAAAAAGCTGTTACTGAACTTAGCCCACTGGCTTAATTCAATCATGCTTTTAATGTAATTTTATCTCCCGCCAAAAGCGGGAGATTTTTTATGACTAAAAAGGAACGTTACCGGTTTTTTATAGATTACTTTTTACAACATGCCCCCAATGCTCAAACAGAATTATTGTATGACGACCCCTTCCAATTGCTGGTATCCGTAATATTATCAGCCCAATGCACGGATAAAAGGGTAAATATGACCACGCCATTTATTTTCAATAAATATCCCGATGCTGTTGCCATGAGCAAGGCAGAATTTGATGAATTGTTTCCATTTATAAAAAGCATTTCTTATCCAAATAATAAAACAAAGCATCTAATCGGCATGTCAAAAATGCTGATGGAAAAGTTTAATGGTAAAGTACCCCTCACGGTTGATGAACTTGTTCAGTTACCTGGTGTAGGAAGAAAAACAGCGAATGTTATCACTTCAGTAATAGATAACCAGCCCAATATGGCTGTAGACACGCATGTTTTCAGGGTAAGTGCAAGAATTGGATTGACCAGCAATGCAAAAACGCCCTTAGCAGCCGAAAAACAGTTAATAAAAAATATACCCCAACCCTATGTGCATATTGCCCATCATTGGCTGATATTGCATGGCAGGTATATATGTACAGCCCGCAGTCCCCGATGCAGCGAATGTGGCTTAGTGAGCATCTGTAAATTTGTGAATAAAAAATTTGAAAGTTGATTTATTATTGAGGAATAATCGTTTTATTTGCATCATATCGCCCTATCCTTTCAAAACCCAGCCATATACTTAATAAAGGAAAACATAAATGAAAAAATTTACTACTGCATTCAGCATTCTGCTACTGCTAACTGTATTTGCTAATAAACTTTCGGCGCAGTACTATTTTTATGATAATAAGTACTATGATAATCCACTGATATTTGAAGTGGGTGGATCTGTTGGCGTAATGAATTGCCTTACTGACCTCGGAGGAAATAAAGGTATTGGTAAAAAGTTTGTTAAGGATTTAAACATTGGTAAAACTACTTTTGCCGGAAGTATTCATTTAAGTGCTATGTATCAATATATGTTTGCCGTAAGACTGGAAGCAACTTTTGGACAGGTAAAAGCAGATGATAAAGTACTTGCCAAAGTGGCCCCATCAACTTTTGGCCGCTATGAAAGAAATTTGAGTTTCAGATCTAAGATAACAGATTTTATGCTTGGCTTTGAAGTGCATCCTTTGTATATACTAAACAGGAATAAAGATGACAAAGAGCCCCCCATGTTTTCCCCTTATTTACTTGCAGGCGTAGGTTTCTTTTCATTCAAACCGCAGGCCCAGTTAGGTAATAAATGGGTTGATCTGCAACCTTTAAGCACCGAAGGACAGGGTTTTGCAGAGTATCCAGATAGAAAGCCTTATAAATTAAACCAAATAAATTTTCCTTTAGGCCTGGGTGTTAAATACGACCTAACTCCGACTTTAAACCTTAAAGCTGAATTTGTATACCGGGTACTTAGTACCGATTACCTTGATGATGCCAGCACTACCTATATTGATCCTACGCTGTATCCGAATTATTTTACCGGTGCCAAATTAACAAATGCCTTGTTACTTAACGACCGGCAGTATGAATTGAATCCGGCACATATTACAAATGAAGGTGGCCAGCGTGGCAACCCAGATAATAACGATGCTTTCTTTACATTCAGTGTTAAAGTTGCATACACATTTGGCAGGGAAAGGATCAAATAATAAAAAAAATTCATTAAAAAACCCCGTTCCAATGAACGGGGTTTTTTAGTATGACATCATTTAATTTAAACCAAGAGATTTTTAATTACTTCTACCAGCTCACCTTTTGTAATGGGTATACCCATAATCTTATTGTAAGGCTTGGCATCTACAAAATATATATCCCGTATAATCTTTACCAGTTGGCCATTATTAATTTCTGGTACCAGTACTGTATCAAAATTTTTAAGTATCTCTCCAAGGTTTTTGGGGAAAGGCCTTATATACCTTAAATGCGCATGAGAAACTGAATGCCCTTCTTTCTGCAATTCAGCACAGGCACTTTTAATGGCTCCGTAAGTACTTCCCCATCCCAACACTAAAACCTTTCCTTTTTCCTCGCCACTATCAAGCTTTTGATCTGGAATATAATTGGCGATCATATCCACTTTTGCCTGCCGGGTTTTAACCATGTGCTGGTGATTCTCGGGCTCATAACTGATATTACCGGTAACATCCTGCTTTTCCAAACCTCCAACCCTGTGTTCCAAACCAGGCGTGCCCGGTATTGCCCAGGGACGAACCAGTTTATCATCTCTTTTATAAGGTTGAAATTTACCTTCGCTATCCATATTGTCGGCAAAGTTCTGTGATGCAAACTGTGTTTTAATTTCAGGCAGGTCGGCCGACTGTGGAAATTTCCAGGGCTCTGCACCATTGGCAATATAGCCATCGCTTAAGAACATTACCGGTGTCATGTGTTGTACTGATATTCTTACTGCTTCATACACCGCACTAAAACAATCACTGGGTGTAGATGCAGAAACTATAGGCATAGGACATTCTCCATTGCGGCCATAGTAGGCCTGCATCAGATCACTCTGTTCAGTCTTTGTTGGCAAACCTGTTGATGGTCCGCCTCTTTGTATATTAATAATGATCAAAGGAATTTCCAACATCACTGCCAAACCCATCGCTTCGCCTTTTAATGCTATGCCAGGTCCGCTGCTGGTTGTTACAGCCAGGCTGCCTCCATAACTGGCACCAATGGCCGATGTAATAGCAGCAATCTCATCTTCGGCCTGGAAGGTTTTAATGCCAAAATTTTTATACTTACTCAGCTCATGCAGAATATCACTGGCTGGTGTAATGGGATAGCTTCCTAAAAATAATTGCAGCCCGCTTTTTTGAGATGCGGCTATCAACCCATAAGATAAAGCCTGGTTACCCATGATGGAACGGTAGGCACCGGGGTCCATTTTAGCTTTTTCCACTTTATAGCGGGTAGTAAATGTTTCGGTTGTATCGCCATAATTATAACCAGCCTGCAATGCTTTTACATTACTCTCATATATCTCGGGTTTTTTGCCAAATTTTTCTTTGATGAATCCAATGGTACTATCCATATCCCGGTTATACATCCAGTATAAAAAACCGAGTACAAACATATTTTTTGCACGATCTTTTTCCTTCACACCCATCGTAATATCTTTCAGAGCCTCACGGGTCATCTTGGTTACGTCCATTCTTATCACTTCATAATTACCCAGGCTTTCATCCGTTAAAGGATTTACACCTTCTGGGTAATTGGCAAGCCTTAAATTCTTTGCATCAAAGCCATCTTCATTAGCAATGATCTTTCCGCCGGGTTTTAAACCGTGCAGGTTAGTTTTTAATGCAGCGGCGTTCATAGCCACCAATACATCACAGGAATCTCCGGGTGTATATACCCGGTCAGAAGAAAATCGTAACTGGTAACCACTCACACCGGGCAATGTACCTATCGGTGCTCTGATCTCTGCCGGAAAATCCGGGAAAGTTGCCAGGTCGATACCCAACATGGCTGTGTTATTGGTAAACTGACTTCCCGTTAACTGCATACCGTCGCCACTATCGCCGGCAAACTTAATTACTACGTCATTTAATACTTCCTGCTTATTATTCATGTTTTTTTATTGTATAGCGAAGTTAACTATTTACCGATATGAAAAAACACGACATTTATCATATTTTAGGATAGTAAACCTGCCATTTGAAATTAATAAATTAGGTTTGCGCAAACTTTTTTAATGTACGACCTCCACGATTTTTTAACTGCTATTCCTGTTCATGAACTGAATGATGACAATGGATATACCGACGGGCAACTGGCCAAACATATGGCTATTTACGAAAACGAATTACCTGATATTACAGATGCCGATATTGTATTAGTTGGTATAAATGAAACCAGAGGAAGCGGTGCTTTTGATAATACAGTCAATGCAGCAGATTGCATCCGAAAGCAATTATACCGGTTGCACTATTGGCATACCGATGTGATAATAGCCGACATTGGCAATATTAAAACCGGTGCTACATTGAATGATAGTTATGCAGCTGTAAAAACAGTATTGGCAGAACTTTTTCGCATGAAAAAGACAGTCATCATTCTAGGCGGATCGCATGATATTACACTGGCCCAGTATTTTGCCTATAAAGAATTACAACAGGTGGTGGAAGCGACATGTGTTGATGCCACTATAAACCTGAAAAGTGAAAATCCTTTGCGAAGTGAGAATTTTTTACTGGAAATGCTTACCGGCGAACCCAACCTGGTAAAGCATTACAACCATATCGGCTTTCAAAGTTATTTTGTACACCCCCGCATGCTGGAAACTATGGATAAGCTGCGCTTTGATTGTTACCGGGTAGGCACGGCAAGGGAAAATATAGAAGAGATGGAGCCTGTTATCAGGAATACTAATATGCTGAGTTTTGATATCAGCGCCATTAAGCACAGTGATTCACCTGCAAGCACAGAAAGCCCCAATGGCTTTACAGGCGAAGAAGCCTGCATACTCACCAGGTTTGCCGGGCTGAGTAACAAGCTGAATAGTTTTGGCATTTATGGCTACCTGCCGCAGCAGGATAAAAATGAGCTTACTGCCAAACAGATCTCACAAATGCTTTGGTATTTTATTGATGGCAAGAACCGCAGCAAGCAGGAAGCTTCTATTGAAGACCGAGATCATTTCAATGAATACCATACCAGCTTTACAGAAGTGGAATCTATCTTCCTGCAAAGTAAAAAAACAGGAAGATGGTGGATGCAACTGCCCAACAAAAAATTTATACCCTGCAGCTATAATGATTATGTGCATGCCAGCCAGAACCAGATACCGGAGCGGTGGCTTAGGGCGCAGGAACGTGATTAAAATTCAAAAGTAAAAATTCAAAATTCAAAAATTGGAGTTATGCAAATCAGAAAAATGCACTTGCCTTTCTTTTTACTTTTGAATTTTTACTTTTTACTTTCATTAAACTCCTGCTCAGTTAGTAACCAAATAGCCAAACAGGCTAATACAATTTTACTAAACGATACCGCCATCAGCACCGGCCATATCGGCATTAGCATTTACGAGCCGGCAACAAACACCTACTGGTATAATTATAATGCCGATAAATATTTTATACCGGCAAGCAATACTAAGCTTTTTACGCTGTATGCAGGGATGAAGTATTTGGGGGATAGTTTGGTTGGTGCAAGATATTATCATTATGGCGAATCCCTTTTTATTAATCCATCAGGCGATCCAACTTTTTTACATCCGGATTATAACTCTCAACCTTTGCTTACATTATTGAAAGAAACAAAAGGAGAAGTTTTTATAAATGCTGTCTCTGATAGAGTTTATAAATATGCTAGGGGTTGGGCGCATGACGATTATAATGAAACTTACATGACGGAACGAAGTAAATTTCCGATCTATGGAAATAATCTTTGGGTTAGCGATAAACCTATTTATCCAAAATATTTTTTAAGGGACACTTTAATCGACACAGCCAAATACTTTGGTAGTTTTTGGGCCTATATCAAACCAAAATATTTTTCTGAATCAATAAAATCTTCTGCAAATAATTTATCAGGCATTTACATTAAGAGAGATATTCTTATTAATAGATTTCATATAGAAAATAACTACAAAAAAGATGACTCATTGAGTATTATAACAGTTCCTTTTGCTGTTAATGAAGGCAAAACTTCAATAGAAATTTTAACCCATATACTCAATAGGAAGATTATTAATGGGATAGGTGTAGGATTAAAAACAACTGATTCAATCATCCACTCCCAACCCTCCGACTCTCTCTTTAAACCCATGATGCACCGCAGCGATAATTTTTTTGCGGAGCAAACCTTATTGATGGCAAGTAATGAACACCTGGGTTATATGAGTGATGAAAAAATTATTGACACTTTACTAAAAACAGATCTAAAAGATGTGCCCCAAAAACCAAAATGGGTTGATGGTAGTGGATTAAGCCGATACAATTTGTTTACACCGCAATCCTTTGTGTACATTTTAAATAAAATGAAAAATGAGTTTGGCTGGGAGCGGATAAAAAATATTTTACCCACCGGTGGCACAGGAACTTTATCATCTTACTTTAAAAAAGACAGCGGTTATATTTATGCAAAAACCGGCACGCTCAGTAATAACTGCGCCTTAAGCGGATACCTCATCACCAAAAAAGGCAAGCTGCTCATCTTCTCTGTTTTAGCCAATAATTATGTTACAGGAGCCACGCCTGTAAGAAAGGCGGTAGAAAAATTCCTGCTTACCATCAGGGAAAAATATTAATATTTTTACAGGTCAGGCAACGGATCAAAAAAACAAGGTATCTAACCTAAGCTGCAAATCCCTGTTTATCCTTTAACCAACAAACAGTTTTTATGAAAAGATTTTTAACCCTGCTGTGGCTTGCTATCGCCGCCTTTACCTTTAAGGCAACAGCTCAAACCAGTCCTAATTGTAATGCTGAATTTGCAGTTCAGTATTTAACCAATAACACGGTAAAATTCAGCCCTGCAATTGCAAACGACTCTCCACTGGTAAGGCACTTCTGGAGTTTTGGTGATGGTAGTACGGGAAGCCAATTGATATCTCCCACACATACTTATGCATTGCCTGGCACTTATGTGGTGGTACATACCCTGTTAAGGGTAAATCCAAACAATGTTCCGGTATGTACACAAACATTTACCAAACACGTTACCATTACTGCCGCCTGTAACCTGGTGGCTAATTTCAGTTGGACGGTTACTGCAGCAAACCCATTAACAGTTGCATTTCATAACCTAAGTACGCCTTTATCAAATACGGATTCTATAAGATGGACATTCGGCGACGGCACTTCTTCAACTGCAGTAAACCCGGTACATACTTATACTGCACCCGGAACTTATACGGTTTGCCTCAGAGTAAAAAAACACACCCCGCCGGGAGCACCTGTATGTGTAAGGGAGATATGTAAAACAGTTGTGGTACCGCCAGCTTGTAATCTTGTGATTGATTTTAACTGGGCAGTTACCCCAACAAATCCTTTAAGAATAGAATTTCATGCTTTAATAAATCCGGTTGCCGCTAATGATTTTATCCGATGGACATTTGGGGATGGAAGCTCATCAAACCAGCTTAATCCTGTACATACTTATAATGTGCCGGGCACTTATACTGTTTGTCTGCGTGTGATCAGGTATAATGGAAGTAATATCCCCTGTATAAGAGAGATATGCAAAACCATAGTGATACCCGTGCCTTGTAACCTTGTTGCCAATTTCACTTCGCAACCCGATCCCAATCATCCGTTGCGTATCAAGTTTACAAATACAAGTGTACCAATCCATGCTTCAGATTCCGTTCGCTGGACATTTGGCGATGGCACATCGGTAAGTGGTTTACAAAGTGATCCAAATGTTGCCAACCCAACACATAATTATGCAACTGCAGGAAATTATACCGTTTGCTTAAGGATCAAGAAAAATAACAGTACAACGCCTAACCATTGTATCAGGGAAATATGCAGAACCATTGCTGTTCTACCACCCTGTAACCTGGTTGTTAACTTCACATCGCAACCCGATCCAAATCATCCATTGCGTATCAAGTTCACAAACACCAGTACGCCGATCCATGCTTCAGATTCCGTTCGCTGGACATTTGGCGATGGTACATCAGTAAACGGTTTACAAAGCGATCCGAATGTGGCAAACCCAACACATAATTATACAAGTGCCGGGAATTATACTGTTTGCTTAAGGGTTAAGAAAAACAATAACACTACTTCTGCAGGATGTGTAAAAGAGAAATGTGCGACAATTGTTGTAACACATCCATGCAACTTTAATGTGAACTTCAGCTGGCGGCCCGATTCTGTAAACCCACGGAAGATCTATTTCACCAATCTGAGTACGCCACCAACGGCTGCAGCTCATGCACTGTGGACTTTTGGTGACGGTAGTTCTGCAACAACCTGGAATGCTATTCATGAATATGCACAACCGGGAAGATATATCGTGTGCCTTAAAGTTTATCTTGGAAATAATTCCAATTGTGTGAGGGTAATATGCGATACCGTTTATGTTCATCACCCGGTACCCCCATGTACGCAACTCTCAAAATTCCATTTTGAAAGATTCCCTAACGATAACCAGAAATATAAATTCACGGCAGATTATATCAATCCAAACCTGCAATACACCTGGACTTTTGGTGACGGAACCGGAAGCCATGATCCAATTGCTATACACCGCTATGCACAACCCGGTGTGTATGTTGCCTGCCTTACGGTTTGGCGTGGGCCAGAGTGTGCATCTACAACCTGTAAAGAGATAAGGGTAGAGCCCCAGGTGAATTGTGATACGGCTCATGCCTGGTACACATACCAGCGAAATCCGCAAATGCCAAACAAGATCCAGTTTACAGCAAATGCTACGGTGCCGATAATTGATCAGATCTGGACAGTTACCAAAGTACCGAATGGCCCATCTGTAACATTGCATCAAAATAATCCGCTGTATACTTTCCCCGATACGGGTTTGTACAAAGTTTGTTTAAGAGCTAAGCTGCTGGGCGGATGTGTGAGAGAATACTGTAGTTACATCCGCATTGCGCATGTATCTAATGCATGTGAATTGCAGGCATATCCTAACCCCACTTCGGAGTGGATTAATGTAAATGTGCATTTAATGCAGCCAGAAATGATACATGCTTATGTATACAACAGCCAGAATGTGCTGGTTATGGATAAGCATCAGCAGGGACATACGGGAAACAATCTGGTTAAACTGAATGTACATCATCTTCCTGCCGGGCAATACACAATCAAATTTATCTATGGAAACAGGATCTGCTATGCCAGGTTTCAAAAATTGTAATGATAGGGTTATTTAAAGCAAAGGCCTGTTGCAGCAATGCAGCGGGCTTTTTTTATTTTGCAAGGCTTTTAAAATTAGTGAGCTGTCAGCCTGAGCTTGTCGAAGGCGATATAATTATTTGATATAACCCGCCTTCGACAAGCTCAGGCTGACAGTTTTATTAAACGAACAGAAAAAACGGTGACTTTACCTCCCAAACAACTTATCTAGTTCATCTTTTTTAAATTCAAGATAAGTAGGTTTGCCGTTGGCAGTGCTGTTGGGTACTGCACAATTAAACAGGTCTTCAACCAACGTCTTCATTTCTTTTTCAGTTAAAGAAGTGCCGGCTTTTATAGATTGCTGCAAAGCAAGGGAGCGTATTAATTTTTCTCTTTTGCTGTATTTAAGATCATTGCTGAAATGCTTGTATTGCTCCAACATTTTTTCAATCGCTGCTTTTTCATTGCCCTGGTTCATATCAGCAGGTGTTCCCTGTATCACGAAAGTGTTGTTGCCAAAAGGTTCCAGCAGGTAGCCCAGGTGATTCATGTCAGGCAATAATTCTTTTAATAGAACAGCATCGGCTGCAGCCAGTTCTATCGTAGCAGGAAATAAACTTTGTTGCGTAGCGATAGGTTTACCCTCAACTGCCAAAGCAAAACGTTCATACAAAATTCTTTCGTGTGCATTTTGCTGCTGCACTACATAATACCCATTGTCTGTTTGTACTATAATAAAACTATTATGCAGCTGGGAAAGTTTGTCTATTTGTGGTTTGTAGTTTGTGGCTATAAAGCCGGCTGGCTCTGCCTGTGTCTTGAAATTACCAGTCTGCAGCTCATCCTTTTCATAAAAATCTTTCCAGTGCCTCAGTTCACTTTTACTTTCAATAAAATGCGACTGGTTTTTTTTGGTGAACGTGTTATATAAAGAGGAGGAGGATGCTGATGATTTATTTTCATCAGTAAATGGTTTGCTAACTGCATCAAGACTTTGTATAGATGCATCCAACTCAAAATCCAAAGTAGGTGAAATGCTGAACTGTGCCAGCGCATGTTTAATAGCACTCTGCACAAAAGCATAAACTATCTTTTCATCCTCGAATTTTATTTCCTGCTTGGTGGGGTGTACATTAATATCCAGTTGTGACGGATCAAGATCAATGAACAAAGCATACATCGGGAAACTATCCTTTGCGATCATCTCATTGAAAGCATTCATCACCGCATGATTCAGGTAAGCACTTTTAATAAAACGGTTGTTCACAAAAAAATACTGGTCGCCCCGTGTTTTCTTGGCCGTTTCGGGCTTGCCCACAAATCCATAAATATTCATGTAATCCGTATGCTCCTGCACCGGTACTAATTTAGCAGCATAGCTATTGCCCAGTATCTGCACAATGCGTTGTTTCATACTTCCCTTCTCCAGGTGAAATACTTCCTGCCCGTTACTGCTGAATGAAAAGAAGATCTCAGGAAAGGACATAGCCACCCTAATGAACTCATCTACGATATGTCTTAACTCTGCCGCATTACTTTTTAAAAAATTTCTTCTTGCCGGCACATTGAAAAAAAGATTTTTCATGGCAATGCTTGTTCCGGTTGGTACCGCAATGGGTTCCTGTTTTATTACCTGGCTGTTCTCTATCTCTATAAAAACTCCGGTCTCATCCTCTGCCCGTTTTGATTTTAATTCCACCTGGGCAACTGCTGCAATACTTGCCAAAGCTTCTCCCCTGAACCCCATCGTTTTTATGCGAAACAAATCTTCAATATTCCTGATCTTAGAAGTAGCATGACGCTCAAAAGCCATCCTTGCATCGGTCTCACTCATGCCTTTGCCATTATCAATAACCTGTATCAATGCCTTGCCGGCATCATTTACAATTAGTTTAACATCGTCGGCACCAGCATCCACGGCATTCTCCAGCAGCTCTTTTACAGCACTGGCAGGCCTTTGAATAACTTCGCCTGCAGCTATCTGGTTGGCTATGTTATCTGGTAATAATTGAATGATATCGGGCAAAATTCGGTAATTTAGAACGGCAAAAATAACACATCCTGTCCACTATAAAATTTTTAGACCTATATGCGTAAAATTCAATTGATCTTACTTCTTCTTATCAGCATTAATAGCTTTTCACAACAACGTTCTGCTGCGGTTTGGGTTGACAGTGTTTTTAAAACCTTAAGTCCCGATGAGCAGATAGCCCAACTGATGGTGGTACGCTTATCTACCATCAATGCAAATAAATCGGTTACATTTTACGACAGCCTTGTTACAGCATTGATTAAACAATACAATATCGGCAGCCTTTGTGTTTTCCAGGGAAGCCCGGTAAAGCAGGCCAATATTTTAAACCGGTTACAGGCAATGGCCAAAACGCCTTTATTGGTAACTATTGATGCTGAATGGGGCGTTGGTATGCGAATGACAGACAGTGTGCTTCCCTTACCCAAACAGATGATGCTGGGAGCGGTACAGGATTCAAGCATTGCTTACCAATATGGAAGAGTGGTTGCAGAACAATGTAAAAGAATTGGCATACAGGTAAATTTTGCACCGGTGGTGGATGTAAATAACAATCCCAATAACCCGGTAATTAACGACCGCAGTTTTGGAGAAGACAAATATAAAGTAGCATCCTTTGGAATACAATACATGAAAGGCATGCAGGATAATGGCGTGATGGCATGCGCCAAGCACTTCCCCGGGCATGGTGACGTTGCTGTTGATTCGCATTACGATCTCCCGGTCATTAATAAATCAAAGCCAGAGCTTGAATCGCTGGAGTTATATCCTTTCCGCCAGATTTTTAAAGCAGGCGTGGGTAGTGTTATGATAGCACATTTGTATATTCCTTCAATAGATACGAGTGCTAACCGTGCAACTTCTTTATCAAAAAATAATGTAACGGACCTGCTGAGAAATGAACTGGGTTACCAGGGATTGAGTTTTACCGATGCATTGGAAATGCAGGGAGTAAAAAAATTCTTTCCAGATGGTACAGCTTCTGTAGAATCTATAATTGCTGGTAACGATATGCTTTGCTTACCGGGCGATGTACCACTCGCTATCACAAAAATAAAAGAAGCCATCACTGAAGGCAAGATCAGTTGGGCCGATATTGAAATGCATTGCAGGAAAGTATTGAAAGCTAAATACGATTTCGGGCTTTCTAATTTAAAACCCATCAACACTGAAAATATCACCAACGACCTGAACAAAGATATAAGCCGCATGCGAAAGCTGATCGCTGAAAATGCTTTGACGGTTTTGAAAAAGAGCGATGCTGTTTTCTTTCCTATGCCTGCAAAAATAAAAGATGGTAAAACAGATGTGCTGTATGTAAGTATTGGCACTAATGCTGACAATGCGTTTGCAAGTCGCATTCGTACTGATTATAATGCAGACGTAGTGTATTTTGATTATAAAGAAAATGCAGGAAGAATTTCAAACCTGATCGAGCGTGCTAAAAAGAATTACAGGCAGGTGATCATTGGTGTGCACGCTTACAACCGTGCGCCTGTAAATAATTTTGGTATCAGTAAAAATGCGGTTGATCTTGTAGCGGGCTTACAGCAAAAAACAAAGGCAATAACTTTTCTATTTGGAAACCCTTATGCCATTAAGAACTGGTGCAATGCAAAGAACATCGTGGTATGTTATGAAGATGATGCGATCATTCAAAATACAGCCATTGACCTGTTACAGGGAAAGATAGCGGCCAAAGGCAAATTGCCCGTAACGGTTTGCGATCAGTATAAATATGGTTCTGGTATAGATTTTAAAGCAATGTATCCACCAAAAATTACAAAAGGTTTGCTGGATGCTGCCAAATTAAATGTGATAGATGATATTGCCGCCGATGCTATTGCACAGGGAGCTACACCCGGTGCTGTTGTATTGATCGCCAAAGATGGAAAAATAGTTTACCACAAAGCCTATGGTAATTATACTTATACCGATGCAGAGCCGGTAAATAAAGAATCTGTTTTTGATATGGCATCGGTTACCAAAGTTTGTGCAACTACTATTGCTGTAATGCGGTTGTATGATGAAGGTAAGCTCGATTTAAAAAAAAAGCTTGGTGACTACCTGCCCTGGGTTAAAGGCACAAACAAAGAAAATTTATCTGTAGAAAATATTTTATTACACCAGGCCGGCCTTGTTGCCTATATTCCATTTTATAAAGAAACGCTGGAAGCTGATGGAAAACCATCAGCAAAATATTATAGTTCTGTAAAAAATGATTCATTCAGCATACGGGTTGCAAATGATATGTACATGCGTACCGACTGGCGTGATACTATTTACAAACGCATTTTAGAAAGCCCGCTGGGAAGCACAGGTAAGTATGTGTACAGCGATAATGATTTTATTTTTTTAGGTAAAATAGTTGAAGCTATAAGCGGCATGCCTTTGAATGAGTATGTTGAAAAAGCATTTTACCGGCCCATGGGTTTAACCACAACAGGTTTTAAGCCCACAGAAAAATTTCCTTTAACCAGAATCATTCCTACAGAACGTGCAAAACAATTCCGCTTACAATTATTGCGTGGAGATGTGCATGACCCCGGTGCGGCTATGTTTGGCGGTGTGGCAGGCCATGCCGGTTTGTTCAGCAATGCTTACGACATGGCCATGATTATGCAGATGCTTATAGATGGCGGAGTAATGAACGGAAAAAGATACCTGCAAAAAGAAACGATAGATATTTTTACTGCCTACCAGAGCAATATCAGCAGGCGGGGCTATGGTTTTGATAAACCTGAAAAAAATAATTACACCCGACCTGATCCTTACCCAAGTCTTTCTGTATCTCCGCAAACCTTTGGCCACACCGGCTATACAGGCACCTGTGTATGGGCCGATCCTAAATATGACTTAGTCTATATTTTTCTAAGCAACCGGGTAAACCCTGATGGTGGTGAAAATACAAAACTGCTCAGGATGAATGTGCGTACCAATATTCAGGAAGCAATATATAAAGCGATGGGGTTATAATTCTTTTGCTGAATTTTAATAAAGATTATTCATACTTATGGTGACAACAATCCTGCCGCCCACTGCAGGGTTATAATTGTCTTATAAAATTTTGTTTTTAATTCCTGTAGTTTTTGCAGTGCCTCCAGCGCTTTTGTTTCCCTGCTGTTAACCAAAAACAGGGAGCTTTCTCCGCCACGGAACCTGGTCTCTTCTCCACGCTGCAGCGTGGCATAGTTTTCAAACGCACGCTGTTGCAGGTTTACCTGGTATTGCAAAGCCAGCAGTTCATTGTAATAGCTCTTTACTTTGTTCTGTATCTGCAACTGCTTAAAATTAAGCTGAAGCCTGGTTTCTTCAATTTTTAGCTTGGCTTTTTTATATTCACCCCTTCCTTGCGACAGCCGCAATGGAATGCCAACAGTTACACCATACTGAAAATTATTTTCAAACAACGGCCCGGTTGCAGTTTTCAAAATATCGTAACCCCTGCCCAATTGATTATACCTGAAATCAACAGTGGGTAACAGTTCCTGAAATTTCAGTTTCCTTTCAATGCCCAATGCATTCAGTTTATAATTATAAATGACTAACTCAGGATGATTTATCAAAGCCGCATTCAACAAGGTATCCAATGAAGGCATCAACACCGTATTGATATCTAACCGCTGAAGATCATCGGCCGGCATTACATCCTGTGGCAGATCAACAGGTTTATTTGAATTAGTCCACATGTACAAAGAAAGATCCAATCCTGCATTCTGAAATTCCAGCCATGCCTCTGATTTTAATAATTCAAAAGCCTGCAGTTGCGAAATAGCTTCGGTGGTATCTATTGCCGGCCGTTCACCAATAACAAATGCAGTACGCACCAACTTAACACGCTGTTCATTTACTACTATACTATTGCTGAGTATTTTAAAACGCTGATACTGCTGCACCCAGTTCCAGTAACTTTTAGATGCATCATATATCAGGTTATTTAAAATGTTTCTCTTTTCAACTGTTGATGCCGATCTGAAAAGTTTAGCTGTTTGCAGAGCTGCCCTTCTTTTATCCATCAGTAAGTTCTTAGCAAGCGGAATGCTGATGCCTAGGTAACTGCTTTCACCTGTTGTTTCTTCCGGCGATGTACGGCTTCCGCTTAAATATTCCAGTCCGGCTTTCAATTCTATACCAAACCAGGTAGGCACGCTGAGTTCGGGCCGGTTGTAGTTGTAATAATTAGTACCGTTAAATGTTTTTTGTGCAGACTCATTCTGAAGAACGGGATCAAACATTCCCCGGCTGATGGTAACATCTGCTTTTGCTTTCTCAACCAGAATATCGGCTTGCCTTACAACAGGATGATACAGCTTTAATATACCAGTAACCTCTTCAAGCGATAAAGTCTTCCATGTATCCTGTGCCCTACTTGTAATAGCCGGCAGCAGCAATATCAACACAATACTATATTTCAACAAGCTCATTATTTCTGTTTTTTAATGGTTTCACCTTTTGTGTAATAATCAGGAGGAAATCCATTGATGTTGCGCCATAACTCATACCAAACGGGTACATTTTTCAATAAGGCAATTCCCTGGGCACCCGTACCAATTTTTAATTCCTTAGGCCATGGTTTATCCCTGGAATCCTGTTTTATCAACACCCTGAATTTCCCGTTAACACTAACGTTACTTTCCACAGCTACTATCTCACCGCCAAAAGTACCCGACGACGCCCTGGGCCATCCGCTGAATACAATGGCCGGAAAGCCGTCAAATAAAAAACGTACTTTTTGGCCGGTGGCTACCAGCGGCAGATCAAGCGGGCGAACAAAAAGTTCAACGGCGTACTCAACTTTATCGGGAACAATTTCTGCAATCATTTCTCCATCCTTTACAAACTCACCTATACCGGCTTTCTGCGCCTTCACTATTTGTCCGCTTTGCGTAGCCGTAAGGTAATACATGCCATTGCGGATAGTATAGCTGGCATATTGATTTTGCAGTTTGGCTATATCAGCCTCCCCACTGGCCACTTGGGTTAATGATTGAAACTGTTCACCTTGTGCTTTGGTTACTTTCTCAATGTTTTCCTGCTGCTGGGCATTCATTTCAATACGGGTTATGGTAAGGTCCTGCTTGCTGTTAGCCAGTTTGTTTTCGGCACTTATCTTTTTAGCCTGAGCGTTCTGAAACTGTTGGTTTCTTATCTCGAGTTGTGTTAACGAAACCAACCCGCTGTCGAACATGGTTTTCTGTCGCTCGTACTGTTTAAGCCCAATCTGGTAATCATTGTTAGCTGCGGCAGCATCGGCACTGTCTGCCTGTACTTTCAATTGCAACTGACCAAGTTTATTCGTCAATTGACTAAGTTTTAGCTGCAGTCCGGAATTGATAGCACCAATCTGCTGATCGGTAACGCCAGCTTTAGTTTTATAAAATTCTACCGATTGTTGTTTGCCGGCAAGTTGCTCTTTGGTACGCTCCAGCAAATTGGGGTCGAGGTATTCGGCTTTAACCTCCGCTAACTGAACCAGTGTATCGCCAGCCTGTACATAATCTCCTTCTTTAATGAACCATTTCATCACCCTGCCGCCAATAATGGTATTTACCTGCTGTGGACGTTGATCCTGGTATAGTGTAGTTACTGTACCGCCAGCCCTGATATTCTGTGTCCATGGCATAAAAAGAAATACCAAAAACACCAGGATACAAAAGAAAAACCACCACCTTACCCGGCTGCTTTTATCAATCAGATAAATATGATTGTATGATTTGAAATCTGAATTTTTCATGATGTTTTAATTTTTTATTACCAATTGTCCTGATTGAATTTCGTAAACCTTGTCGCAGGTTTTTGCAAATGCTTCATCATTTGTAAACACAACTATTGTTGAATTGCGGGTTTCGTTTAACAGTGAGATTATTTTATCACGGAATTCCAATTCAGTATTGATCCATGGCTCTTCCAGCAACAGCAATCGGGGCTTAGATACAAGGGCCCTTACCAGCAGGATCTTGTTAATCACATTACGGGGCAATCTTTTACCAGTTGGGTCAAGCAATGTGTCGTACCCTTTGGGAAGTTTATTTACAAAATCGTTCAGTCCTGTTTTATTTGCCAATGTTACCACATCATTCATCTGTATGTTGGTTATACCCAGCGTGATATTTTCCCAAAGAGTTCCCAGGAAAATATCCTGCTCATTCATCAGCACGCCGGTATTTGACCGGATGGATGCCAGGTTATAGTTAGAAAAGGGAAGATCATCCAGCAACAGGGTTCCTCTAAATCTGGTGAAAGCACCAGCCATGATTCGAAGCAAGCTGCTTTTACCAGAGCTTTCCTTACCCATAACACATATTCTTTCTCCAGTATTAATCAGAAGAGATACTTTCATAAACAAGTCCTGTTTTCCACTGTAGCCAAAACTCAGGTCTTTCATCTCCAGTTTAATCCCCGTGTTTTTTACCGGCAGTTCTACCGAACCACTTGGTTCAATTTCGGTATCTGTGAAATTGGAAAGCTTCTCCACAGCAGTGAGTGTATCGTACACACTGCCCAAATTCATTATGAGCTTTTCAACAGAAGTAAGTATTAAGAGTATGATAATTTCGGCAGCAATAAACTGTCCGATATTTATCTGCTGATCAACCAGCAATATCGTTCCTACAATCAACATGGCAGCGGTGATAACCGTTTTAAAAACAACCATCACATTGTATTGAAACAGCAGCACCTTGAAATGTTTGGTACAGGCAACCAGGTAATTGGTTACATGTTCATCCGTCTTTTGCAGGTGTAGTTCATTATCCCTGGTAAGTTTTATGGTTTTAATAACCCGTGCTGTTTCCTCCAGCCAGGCAGCAACTTTGTATTTTTGTGTGCTCTTATCCAGGCTGGTTTCCAAACCCAGTTTTCCGCTGTACTTCAAGATCAGCCAAAGCAGGGTTACAAGTATTAAACCAAATAAAATAAATGCCGGATGATAAAAACAAAGCAGGATCAAACCAAGGAAGATCTGCACAAAAGCAGTTGGTATATCCAATAATATTTTGGAAAGGCTTTTTTGTAAAACAGGTATATCAAAAAACCGATTGATCAGTTCGGGTAAATAGATATGATCGTTTTTATTCAGATCCATTTTCGGCAAGTGCTCGGCAAATGCGAATGAATAGCGGGTAAATAGTTTTTGCCTGATCTTTTCAATAATCTTCATCTGGTTTACCTGCATAATACCAGCTACCAACACACCTGTCACCACCAGCGATATCAATACCACCAACGAAGCCCTCATAGACGCACCGAGTATGAAGCCGATAATGGCCTGTACACCCAGCGGCAGTGAAAGCTGAATCAATCCATTTAAAATGGCATAAAAATATACAGCAGAAATTTCTTTCTTTTCCAGTTTCACCAGTTTTAAAATCCTGGAAACCGGACTCATGTTTGAAGGCATGAAAGTTCAGTTTAAAATTTACAGAAATATTAGACGGAATATAGAGCTATTCCATTAAAAAAGAAGTTGTATTTAGATATGGTCTGGAGGGGGCGTATATTTTTCCAGGCACGGAGAAAGTGCTATTTTTTCAGCAAGGAGAAATGCAGTCTGTAATTTTTGAGAAAGAACTTCATCATTTTGCTGAGAAGCATGAAAATTTTTGATCTCCTTGGTTTCGTTTTTATCTGTTTTCTCAGAGCTTTTCTCTTCGTCAACTAAAAACAATCCTGTTTGCACTGAGAAGAACGAGTAAACAGCCGGGGCCACCTGCACCAGTACAAACAACAAAATCAATATAATAGCAATTTTTTTCATTGATGCCGCAAAGATAGTTGCCTGGTGAACATCAACAAGGATCGAATTGTTTGAATTATGTAAAATTATTAACAGGGAATTTTCGCAAATACTACAAACCATCGGAACTGTCCGGTAATTTATCATATTCACCTTTTACTGCATAATATCCAAATATCATCAGTCCAATGGCAATGGGTGTAAAAATGCTGATAATAATTATCCAGGGAATGGGCTGGTTGATATCTTTTGTACCGCCGCTACTTACATTATGTATGGCACTTGTAACTAAAAAATAGATGATTACCGGCGCTAAAATTATCCAGACAATGCCCATTATTTTTTTAACTGTATTCATGTTTTATTTTTTTTCTGGGAAGCCGCCTTCCCGGCATATTTTTAATCGTTAACGTCTTTATCAATTTTATTACTGAGGTATAATGCGCCAATGATAAAACAAAGTGCGGCCACACCAATAGGATACCAAAGCCCAACAAGCGGATCGCTTGTAAACGTTGTTGCCAGTAAGGTTGCTATGAATGGTACCAGTCCACCAAACACACCATTGCCAATATGATAAGGCAGGCTCATGCTGGTGTAACGGATTTTTGTAGGAAACAGCTCTACCAAAAATGCAGCAATGGGGCCATAGGCCATTGTTACAAAAATGATCATTATCCATACAAGAAAAATGAATTTCCATTTGACAGTCGGGGTAAGGACAATATTAGAAAATGTCGGAGAAATGGGATGTACAGATTCCGGAATGGAATTAACTTGATGTTTTGTAAATCCAAAACCATTTTCTAATACATATTTGGTACTTGTAGTTCTTTGATAAATATTTATATCTCCTCCTTTAAGGGTATCTGTTTTTATAGAAACTAAACTGGATTTTACTTTGTCACTGGGTAAGTTTAAATACGAGATGTTTACTCCACTATTTTCTTTATTTAAAAACTCTTTAAATATCGGCCTGTAAAAAATCACCCCAAGCAACATTCCCGTAAGCATGATCCATTTCCTTCCCACCTTATCACTCAGCCAGCCAAAGAATAAAAAGAAAGGGGTTGCCAATGCAATGGCCCACAATAATATTTCCCGGTTCTGCATAAACTCAATCTTCACGGTATTCTCTAAAAAACTCTGTGCGTAAAATTGCCCGGTGTACCAGATAACGCCTTGCCCCATCACTGCACCAAACAAAGCCAGCAACACCATTTTAAAATTTGCCCTGTGCCCAAAACTTTCTTTAATAGGATTAACAGAAGTGTTGCCTTCTTTTTTTAAAGCTGTGTACAATGGCGATTCACTCATCTTTAACCGGATGTAGATAGAAACGCCCACCAGTAAAATAGATATCCAGAACGGATAACGCCAGCCACCCCACTCTGCATTAAAAGCTGCTTCGCTCATATTTGTCTTTACCAGCAGGATGATGCCCAATGCCACAAACAGGCCAAGCGTGGCCGTGGTTTGTATCCAAGCAGTAAAATATCCACGGCGGTGGGCAGGTGCATGTTCGGCCACATACGTTGCAGCGCCGCCGTATTCTCCGCCCAGCGCAAGCCCCTGTATCAATCTTAATAATAAAACAAGTAATGGCGCTGCAATGCCAATGGCTTTATAACCGGGCACAAGTCCTATTAAAAAAGTGGAACCTCCCATTAACACTAGCGTAAGTAAAAAAGTGTATTTACGGCCAACCAAATCGCCCAGCCTGCCAAAAACCAATGCACCAAAGGGACGTACCAGAAACCCGGCCGCAAAAATGGCAAGCGTACTTAATAAAGCGGCTGTTGAATTACCGGCAGGAAAAAACTGAACCGAGATGGTTTTAGCAAGCATACCGAAAATATAGAAATCGTACCACTCAATTAAGGTACCCAGCGACGAGGAGAAAATGATCTTACCAATTCCTTTTTCCGGTGAAGCAGCCATAATCTGTTTTTAAATATTTTATTATCGGCAAGTAACCATAAATATATTAAATTGGCACTAAAGTAAATCAGCAGATCCGCATGGCATATCCTTATCAAATAACTTCTTTAGCTCAATATCACGAAGATTATAAAAAAAGCATTGAAGACCCTGAAGGTTTCTGGGGCCAGGTGGCCGAAAATTTTCAGTGGCGGAAAAAGTGGAGTAAGGTGTTAGATTGGAATTTTACAGAACCAAAAGTGGAGTGGTTTAAAGATGCTAAGCTCAACATCACCGAAAATTGTATTGACAGGCATTTGGCAACCATGGCCGATAAGCCTGCCATCATCTGGGAACCCAACAATCCCGAAGAAAGAACAAGAACAGTAACTTATGCCCGCCTGCATAAAAGGGTTTGCCAGTTTGCGCAGGTGCTGAAAAACAATGGTGTTAAAAAAGGAGATCGTGTTTGCATTTACATGGGCATGGTGCCCGAGCTGGCTTATGCCGTTTTAGGCTGTGCAAGAATTGGTGCTATTCACTCTGTAATATTCGGCGGCTTCAGTGCACAAAGTATTGCCGACAGGCTTGAAGACGCCAATGTTGAATTTATTGTAACCTGTGACGGCGCTTACCGTGGCGGAAAAGATATTCCGCTGAAAAGTATAATTGATGATGCACTCATCGGCAACAAAACGGTAAAGCGTGTAATTGTTTATACAAGAACAAGAACGCCTGTCTCCATGATAAAAGGAAGGGATGTATGGTGGGAGGATGAAATGCTTGCAGTAGAGGAATCTTCAGAAGCCCCTCCTTCGGAGGGGTTTGGGGAGGCGGAATCAATGGATGCAGAGGACCCTTTGTTTATTTTATATACTTCAGGCAGTACCGGCAAACCAAAAGGTGTTGTACATAGTTCTGCAGGTTACATGATCTGGACCAACTACACTTTTGTAAATGTTTTTCAATACAACCCCGGCGATGTATTTTTTTGCACAGCTGATATTGGCTGGATAACGGGGCACAGTTATATTGTGTATGGTCCTTTAAGTGCTGGTGCAACTTCACTAATGTTTGAAGGCATACCCACCTGGCCTGATGCAGGCAGGTTTTGGGATATTGTTGATAAACACAAAGTAAATATTTTATACACGGCTCCAACAGCCATCCGCAGTTTAATGAGTTATGGTTTAGATCCTTTGATAGGAAAAGACCTTTCTTCATTAAAAATATTAGGCACTGTTGGCGAACCCATTAATGAAGAAGCCTGGCATTGGTACGATGAAAATATCGGTAAGAAAAAATGCCCCATTGTAGATACCTGGTGGCAAACTGAAACCGGAGCCTGCCTGATAAGTAATTTGGCAGGTGTAACCCCGGCTAAATCTAGCTGGGCTACATTGCCAATGCCCGGTGTTCAGCCAATTTTGGTTGATGAAAACGGAAAAGAAATAACAGAGAAAGATGAGCATGGTGTCATGAAAGGGAATTTATGCATCAAAGCTCCATGGCCCGGTATTTTAAGAACAACTTATGGTGATCATGAAAGATGCCGCACAAATTATTTTGCCACTTACCCCAATTTATATTTTACAGGCGATGGTGCATTAAAAGATGCAGATGGTAATTACCGCATTACCGGCCGGGTTGATGATGTATTGAATGTTAGTGGCCACCGCATTGGTACCGCCGAAGTAGAGAACGCTATTAACATGCACGCCGGCGTAGTGGAAAGTGCAGTGGTTGGTTATCCGCATGATGTAAAAGGACAGGGCATTTATGCATTCATTATTTATAACGGACATCATGGTGATGAAGCGTCGAGAAGGCAGGATATTTTGCAAACCGTTACAAGAGTAATTGGTGCCATAGCCAAGCCCGATAAAATTCAGTTTGTATCCGGCCTGCCCAAAACCCGTAGCGGAAAAATAATGCGGCGCATTTTAAGAAAGATAGCAGAAGGTGAAATGCAGAACCTGGGTGATACCACCACCCTGCTTGACCCTGGTGTAGTAGAAGAAATTAAGCAGGGTAAATTGTAACTCAAATCTCTTAGCCTTATTTTAATTTACCTTTACTCCCTACAATTAATATTGAATGAAGAAGAATTATATTTTTATAGGGACTTTTATTTTATTTTTTACAGTTTTACATTTTACAGTTACTGCACAAATGAAAAGCTGCTGCGAGCCTGACGGAGTAAAGCTGGTTTCAACTGTAAAACAAACACGGGGTACGCTGAAAATGGTTCATATCCTCGACAGCATCAGTAAAAATGCCAACCCCGAGGATTTCTTTTTTTTAAATACACAGCGTATAGAAATGTTTAAGAAAAAACTTGCTGTAGAAAAAGACCCCTACAAAAGGCTTGATCTTTATTTTCAATACAGCAATGAATCTTTAAATGCTGGAAATACAGATGAAGCCATTGCTGTATTAAAACAGGTAATGGATGCCATGAAACTCACCGGAGATAATATGACTACAGGCAATAAATCTTTTTTTGATCTCTTGGCCATTGCTTATATGCGGAAGGGAGAACTGGAGAACTGTGCTGCCAATCACAATGCACAAAGTTGTATTATACCCATACAGGGAGGCGGAATCCATAAACTTACTTCGGGATCGGAGCAGGCAATAGCGCTGTATAAGATCATCCTTACCAAATTCCCGGATGATCTGCAATCAAGGTATTTACTCAACATTGCTTATATGACCCTGGGTAAATATCCTGCCGAAGTACCTAAACAGTGGCTGATAGAATCGGGCGTGTTTACACAAAACAAAACCAGCAATATTGTATTGAAAGATATAGCCGGAAAAATTGGAGTTGATATGAATGGCATATCAGGCGGCTGTGTGGTGGAAGACCTGGACAATGACGGGCTGCTGGATATCATGGCATCATCCTATGGTTTAAATGACCAGATGAGATATATGCACCAGCAAAAAGATGGCAGCTTTAAAACAGAAACTGTTTCTTCGGGATTGGTTGGCATAACAGGTGCATTAAATCTCATTCATGCCGATTATAATAATGATGGCTTTGCCGATATCATTGCACTGCGTGGTGGCTGGTGGGGAAAGAAAGCGACAAATCCTTTTTCACTTATAAAAAATAATGGCAATAATAGTTTTGAGGATGTAACCATTGAAGCCGGTTTGTATTCGCCAGGGCCAACACAAACTGCCAGTTGGGGGGATTTCAATAATGATGGCTGGATTGATCTTTTTGTGGCGCACGAAAATTATCCCAGCCAGTTATTTATGAATAAGAAAGGAAAATTTGTTGATGTCTCTGCCAAATATGGTTTGAATTTTACTGCCTATGTTAAGGGTTGCGTGTGGGGCGATATCAATAATGATGGTTATCCCGACCTGTATATTTCCACTTTAAATTCACCCAATAAACTATTTCTTAACCAACCCGGTACAGTTGCAGGAGAAAGAAAATTTGTAGACATCAGCAAAACTTCTGGGGTGGAAGAGCCTATAAACAGCTTTCCTGCCTGGTTCTTTGATTTTGATAATGATGGTTACCAGGATATTTTTGTTTCTGGTTATGATACAAAATATTTTGGTGATGTGGGCGGTGATGCTGCAAGAGATATGCTGGGCTTACCCACGCTGGGCGAAAAGCCAAGATTATACCACAATAATGGTAACAATACATTTACTGATGTAAGTGCAGCCTATGGAGTTGATCATGTAAATTATGCCATGGGTTGTAATTTTGGTGATATAGATAATGATGGCTGGCTTGATTATTACCTGGGCACCGGCGCTCCGGCTTACACCAGTATAGTGCCTAATAAATTATATCGCAATATTGCCGGCAAAAAATTTGAAGATATTACTTATGCAACCAATACAGGTCATATTCAAAAGGGGCACGGTGTGGCATTTGCTGATATTGATAATGATGGTGACCAGGACATTTATGAAGTAGTAGGCGGTGCAGTTGAAGGCGATCATTTCAGGAATGTGTTATTTGAGAATAGTTCTGTTACTGGCAATCACTGGGTAAAAGTAAAACTGGAAGGCAGCAGGTCTAACAGATCTGCTATTGGTGCAAAGGTAAGAATCAAAGTGAAATTTGCTGATGGCAGCTTCCAGAATTTTTACCACGTTGTAAATACAGGCGGCAGTTTTGGATCAAGTCCATTAACGGTTTCAGCAGGTTTGGGTAAAGCCATCGGTATTGAAGAGATTGAAATAAAATGGCCTGATGGAAAATATACAACAGAGATCATTAAAAATGTTTCGATGGATAGCCTGGTAAAGATCAAAGAAGGGATTGGCAAACAATAATAGCATAAAGAATTATTTTTTTTACCTGATGCCTAATCAATTTTTATTTCTTTGAATATATTTTCACAGGCAGTTAATTTTATTTCTCCTTCCCGCAGTAATTTTTTTGTTGTGCCATCTTCAATTTCAAATTTAATTTTGTACACCCCGGCCTTTAATTCGTATAAATATTCCTGGGTCTTTGGCAATACCTTTAAAAAAAGAGCACCAGCTTCATAGCCATTACCATTCCTTTTGTATAAGCTTACCAGCAAAGGATTTGCAGTAGCATTCTTAATACACATATCAGTAATATTTTTGAAAGAACAACTGTCCTTTTTTTCAATTACAGGCTGAATGGGCATTGAATAATTAGGTGCTTTAAAAACCTTAAGCAGCTCAACAAGTGTTTTTCCGCCTTCTATAATATTGTAAGCTGTATTATTCTGTGCAGTACTGCTAATAGTCATTAAACAAGTTGCTGCTAATATTATTCTTCTCATAATCGTAAGTTTTATTTTCAATATACCATCAGGATGCTTTTTGTTTTCAGTTTACATAATCTTATTTCTTATGCATAAAAAAAGAGTTCCGATAACGGAACTCTTTTTTCTTCTCTAAAGAAATATTTTAGTAGCCAAATATTTCTTCCAGGTTTAATTTTTTTACCTCACCAAATTTCTTCATCTCATCCATGCTTAACTTTTTTTCAGAAGCTACAATAGCATACGTGTATGGTTTATTAGCAATGTAATCACTATGGAATTTCTTTAATTCGTTATAACCGATCTTATCAACAGCAGCATAAGTTTTTTTACGGATATCCTCATTCAATCCTTTGCGCTGTGCAGCCAGGTAATTAAAAATGATTGCATCCTGGGTAATACGTTCTGTTTCTATATCTTTTTTAATACCGGCACGTGCATTCTTAATATTTTCCTGCACATTGGGAAGATCGTTCAGCAATTCATTCATGGCCACAACAGATTCATTGAATTTATCGGCCTGGCTGCCTACATAAGCCAGGGTATAAAAAGGATCTTCTTTTTTATCGGGCTTTGCATAAAAAGCAAATGTTGAATAAGCCAATGCTTTACTTTCCCTGATGGTTTGAAAAACCAATCCGCTCATGCCACCACCAAAATAATTATTAAAAATATCTATCACTGGTTCTTTATCGGCACTGTAAGGGGCTGTATTCCTTACCCAGCGTACTTCTGCCTGTACCATGTTATAATCTGCAAATAAAACCTGATTTTTATTTTGAACCGTGTTGGTAAATGTAGCTGCTGCAGGAACTGTTTTAAATGTTCCGGGCACCTGGTGCATAGTTTTAAGACCCGCTGTAAGGGTTGCTAAAGGTATGGGGCCATAATAAAGTATTTTGTGCGGATTGCTGTTTAAGTTATGCAGGATGTTTACCAATTCTTCGGCAGTTAAACTATTCAGTTCTGCAGCTGTTAAAGTATAATTGAAAGGATTGTTCTGCCCATACCTTGCATAACTTACCAGGCCATTCATAATGGCTCCTTTATTTGCCTTGGCATCGGTACGTGATTTTATTATTCTTGCCTTTAATGATTTCAATGCAGCTTCATCAGCTTTGCAGTTCTTTAAAATATCTTCAAATAATTTTACCGCTTCAGCAAAATTATCCTGCAGGCCTTCAATGGTTACAGTGGTAAATTCTGTAGAAGCACTTATGGTAAAGCTGCAGGCTATTTTGTAAAAGGCTTTGGTTATTTCTTCTGCACTCATTTTATCAGTACCTAAAAATTGCAGGTACTGTGCCGCAAGACTTAATTTCTTATCATTCCAGGTACCCATTTCAAAACGGTAACGCAGGCGGAAAAGGCTGTTGTCTTTGTTCTGAACATATAAAACTTCTGTCGGGCCAACTTTTGCTTTCTGCAGGTCTTTATTATAATCCAACCATACCGCTTTAACAGGCGTAGCAGGCATATTATTTATCCGCTTTACAAAATCCGACTGAGCATCACGATTTGTTTCAACCGGTGTAATTGGTGGCTTTTCAACCTTGATGATATTTTTATTTTCTCCTTTGCGCTTAAATACCGCTACATAATTATCTGCAAAATATTTGTTTGCAAAAGCAACAATATCTTTCTTGGTTAACTTAGAAAGCATATCAGTATAAGCAACCTGTTCCTGCCAATCCAGTTCTGATGTAAATGCATCCATGAGGTTGCTGGCTCTTGAGCTATACGTTTCAGTTGCCTGTATGGTATTCTTTTTAAGGTTATTGATGATAGAAGTAATAAGGTTATCATCAAAATTGCCTTTCTTCAGGTTCTCGATCTCACCCAGCATCAATCCTCTTACATCATCAAGCGACTGACCAAGTGTAGGCCGGGCCTGCATATACAGGATACCATAATCGATCAGGTTAAATGCAGAAGCTGATGCACTCAGTAATTTTTGCTTTTTAACCAGGTTAAGGTCCATCAAGCCTGCTTTACCGTTGGTAAGGATTTGTCCTACAAGATCAGCAAGTAAAACATCCTTTGATCTGTTACCCGGTAAACGGAATCCAATAGTAACAGTTTCTGCATCGGGACCTACAACTTCAGCAACGATGGGTGAAGTAATAGGTTGCTCCGGCTGGAAAGTATATTTTGCCAAAGGCTTGTTTTGCATGTACCTAAACGTGGCATCTATTTTTTTGATCATCATATCCGGATCAAAATCACCACTCATGATCACACCCATATTATTGGGCACATAATATTTGTTGTAATAGTTCCTGATCTCAACCAACGAAGGATTTTTTAAATGCTCAATAGTTCCAATGGTAGTTTGTAAACCATAATTGTGATTCCTGAACAACTCAGCAAAAAGTGTTTCGGTAACTCTCCTGCCATCACTATCCAATCCACGGTTCTTCTCTTCATATACTGCTTCCAGCTCAGTGTGAAAAATTCTCAGGATAGGATTTCTGAAGCGCTCTCCCTGCACAGCAAGGTATTTATCAATGGCATTTGCCGGTACATCATCAGTGTAAACCGTTTGTTCAAAAGAAGTAAAAGCATTGGTGCCTTGTGCGCCCATTGCAGCCATCATTTTATCATATTCATTGGCAATAGCATACTTTGATGCAACACCCGAAACGGAATCAATACGGTGATAAATTGCCGCACGCTTTGCAACATCTGTTGTTTTATTATACTCTTCATATAAAGCATCAATTTTATCAAGTTCTGCTTTTTCTTTTGTCCAATCAAGTGAACCATATTTATCAGTGCCTTTAAATACCATATGCTCCAGGTAATGCGCAAGCCCGGTGTTGGTAGCGGGATCTGTTTTACTGCCAGCCTTTGTGGCTACATAAGCCTGTATCCGGGGATCTTTGCTGGTAGGACTTAAAATTACAGTAAGCCCGTTCTTTAAAGTATAAAATCTTGCTTTCGCAGGATCATTGGTTACATATTTATAAGTATAGCCTCCCGAAGTTGCTTCTTTCCATTGGTATTTACCTGTTTGGGCAAAGATTGTTACCGTTGAAAAAAATAAGCTTACAAAAAAGATGGATTTAATAAATCGCATAAATTAAAATTTTATTTTTTGAGTGTCGAAATTACAATTATTAGCAGTTAATAATTTACCGTTCGCAACATTAATTATACATTTGAGCAAATTTTAACTGTTATAATGAGAATTGTTTTAAAAACCCTGCTGCGCCTCTTTATAGTATTATTTATCCTTGTAAATATCATTGTAGCTTTTCATGCTTATAAGTTTACACATTTTTATAATAATGATGAGATCAGTATAAAAAAAGCAGCAGAAAAATCGGGCTGGGATAAAACAAAGGATATATTCTTTGGCATTAATGCAGTGAAACAAAAGAATACAATCACAGCTGATTCGACCTTTGAAACCGTTTACTTAAAAACAAAAGACAGCCTGAAACTGGAAGCCTGGTATATTACTGCTGACAGTGCCAAAGGAACTGTTTGCCTTTTTCATGGGCATGGCGGCACCAAGTCGGGTGTTATCAAGGAAGCAGAATCTTTTAAAAAAATGGGTTACAATACCCTGCTTCTTGATTTCAGGGCGCATGGAAACAGTGAGGGAAATACCTGCACCATTGGTTATAAAGAAGCAGAAGATGTAAAGCTTGCCTTTGATTATATCAGCAGCAAGGGCGAAAAGAATATTGTACTCTGGGGTATATCCATGGGAGCCTCAACGATTACCAAGGCTGTAAAAGATTACGCAATTGCACCTCAAAAAATAATTTTAGAAATGCCCTTTGGCACTATTGAAGATGCAGTAAAGGGCCGCATAAAAATGATGGGCCTGCCGCCACAACCTATTGCAACCTTACTTACTTTTTGGGGCGGCACCGAAAATGGCTTTTGGGCCTTTGGTATGAAACCGCAGGAATTTGTAACCAGTATAAAATGCCCCGTTCTTTTGCAATGGGGTAAAAATGATCCCCGGGTAAGCAGCGCCGAAGAAGAGCTGTTATTTAAAAATATTCCTAATCCCGATAAAAAATTTATTGTTTATGAAATGGCAGGTCACGAAAGCCTTTGCAAAAAAGAAACTAAAAAATGGAATAATGAAGTAGCCACTTTTTTAAAATGACCGACCCCAGACACATATCTATTTTTGACTACAGCTATGAATTACCTCCCGCAAGGATTGCCCTGCATCCATTACCAGAAAGAGATTCATCAAAATTGCTGATATATAATAATGGCGGTATTCAACAGAATATTTATAAGCATATAGCTGCCTATCTTCCTGCAGAAAGTTTACTCGTTTTTAACGATACGAAAGTTATTAAAGCCCGTATTCGTTTTCAAAAACCCAGTGGTGCTGTTATAGAGATCTTTTGCCTTGAACCTTACGAAGCTGTAAATGAATACAGCACCGTGATGAATAAAAAAGATTCTGTTAAATGGAAATGTTTGATAGGAGGTGTTAGCAAATGGAAGGAAGAGAAGTTAGTTAGGAGTTTGGAGATAGCCTACAGGGCCCTGGGGGGAGATAGGAGTTTGGAGTTAAGTGTACAAATAGTAGAAAAGTTAACTGATGCTTATGTAGTTGAATTTTCATGGCTACCGGCAGAGCTGAGTTTTGCAGAAGTTTTGGAAATGGCAGGCGATATCCCATTGCCCCCTTACCTTAAAAGAAAAACAGAAAAGGATGATACAGAAAGATACCAAACAATTTATGCAAATGCCGAAGGCTCGGTAGCAGCACCCACTGCCGGTTTACATTTTACTGATGAGATTTTTAAAAGCCTTATTGATAAAAATATTAAAACCGCTTTTGTAACCCTTCATGTAGGAGCAGGCACTTTTAAACCGGTTAAAGCTGCTGTTATGCAGGATCATGAAATGCATGCAGAATGGATAGATGTTGATGTTAAAACAATTGAAACACTTCTCAACCAGCTTGATAAAACTATTGTTGCAACCGGTACCACTTCATTAAGAACATTGGAAAGCCTGTACTGGATGGGCGTTAAGGCAAAGCATGAGCCTGCCCTAAAACAATTGCATTTAAATCAATGGGAGGTTTATGAAGCTCCATTAACTAATAGCAATATATCTACTGCAGATTCTTTGAATTCATTATTGATCTGGATGAAGACAAATAAGCAGCAAAGATTATTTGCCCGGACACAGATATTGATAGCCCCTGGTTATCCTTTTAAAATATCCAATGCCATTATTACCAATTTTCACCAGCCGCAATCAACATTACTTTTACTGGTGGCTGCCGCCATTGGTGCAGACTGGAAAAAAATTTACGACCATGCCCTGCAGCATGATTTTCGCTTTTTAAGCTATGGCGATGGAGCCCTGTTATTCATCAACCAATAAATTATCTTTGCCGTTTCCATATCATGTAATTTTATAAAAATATTATACCGATACTTTATGTCTTTAAAAAATATTATCCAGTCCATATTCAATAATACCGGTATCTATATTGGTAAAAGGCCAACTTATAAAGGCAAGGCCAACTTTAGTGTTGATGACCTGCACTATGGCTTTTCATTTCCTTCGGCCAATTATGCACCCTGGCAGGGAGATGAAGCCTTTATGAAAATTTACAGCCAGATAAAAAATAATACACTGGTGGATATATACCGTTGTTATGAACTCTGGCAATTGGTGCAGCAGGTACATACTTTAAACCGTACAGCTGCAATATTGGAAGTAGGTGTTTGGCGTGGCGGCACTGCAGGTATCATGGCCGGGCAATTAGCGATTTTGAAGAGCACAGCTACAATCTACCTGGCTGATACTTTTGAAGGTGTTGCCAAGGCGGGTGTTAATGATAGTTTTTATACCGGTGGAGAACACAGTGATACCAGTGAGCAGATCGTAGAAGATGTTTTAAAAAATAAAAGTCAGTATCTCCATTACAGTATTTTAAAAGGAATTTTTCCAGAGGCTACAGAACAAAAGATACCCGCTACTGAAATGTTTGGCCTCTGCCATATTGATGTAGATGTTTACAACTCCGCAAAAGATATTCTGGAATGGGTGTGGAACAAATTAATACCGGGTGCTGTGGTGGTATTTGATGATTATGGATTTCATACCTGTACAGGTGTAACAAAACTGGTGGAAGAGTACCGGAATTTTCCAGACAGGCAGATTATCCACAACCTGAATGGTCATGCCCTTATGATCAAATTAAAATAAGAGATCTTACTGGCGTATAGTAACAGGAGTACCTACGGGAATATAACTGTACAGGTCCTTCATTTCCGTATATTTTACAGATACGCAACCATCGGTCCAGTTATAAAAATTATCAACGGTCCATTCTTCCTGTGGCCTAGTGGCATGTATGGCAATGCCGTTGCCTATTTTTGCAGCTTTAGGTAAAATACCTTTTGCCTTTCTTTCTTTGAATCTTTGAACACTGGTTTCATTTGGATAATCCAGCAGTAATTCAGGGCCCCATTGCTTATGAATCTTTTTAAGAATCACCTTAAAGGTTCCATCGGGTGTTCTTTTATCTCCTTCCCTCATCTTATCGCTCAGGTCTTTACTGCCAAAAACAATGGGGTATGTTGCATACCAGCCTTCCTCATCATACACATATAATTCATAGTCACTTTTATCTACAATAATATAATAAGGATTAACAGCAGCTTTTATAAAGGGCTTAGCGTGCCCGTTGGTTTTTTTTGTGGCAAATCTTTTTTTATTTGCAGGTACAAATGACAACAAGGCAACCATAGAAGTTAATATAGTGATGCGTAGGATCTGGACTGGTTTCATTTGACAAAAATAATTTTCTTTTACTCACAACGATTGACTTTTTAAAATTATTTTATTTCTAGGTAAAAGATTAACAAAACGTAGTAAATGTGGAAAAATAATGCAGCCAGGCAAAATTCCCACGTAAAAATACATTGTACATAAGTTGTATACAAAGTGTTTATGCGATTACACTATCCAATTCATTAGGTGTGCCTGGTAAATAAACAGCTCCTTTTTATAAAGGAGCCGTTATGTAGAATATGTATATAAACCCAGCCCTCATCCATTCCGGTTAAAACCATGCAGGATAAGGGATTGGGGAGAGAGCTTTTACCAGTAGCTAAACCTGAAGCCGATATTATAAGGCCTTATATCCAGGCTTTTTTCATACATAGATTGAGGACTGTAAGAACCATAAAACATCACCGGCCCCACACCAAGTTCAGCTATGTAAGAGAATTTAAACCTTTCAAGTCCGTAATCTCCCTTGTTCTTTAACTTTGCTCTTTCGTTGCTTTCTTGTTTGTTGCGCTGGCTGTATAAATACCCGGCGCTTACACCCACGCCCAGGCTGATGCCTTTTTTGCGCTGGTGAGGATTAGAAACAAAATTCAGCATCACCGGTACAGTGGCATAATCGGCAGCAAGCTTATTCTTAGTGAAAGCAATAGAATCTCTGAAAATGAAGGGCGCATTGGTTTGTGTATTGGCGGTGTATGGTACCAGGCCATCTTCGTTATAATTTATGGCTGATTTGTAGCGGTAATTATTCAGCTCCACACCAAAACCATATTTCAGGTTTACATAATGTTTTATTAAATTAACTCTTTGCATAAAAACCCAGATGTTAACATTGATACTTTTACCTGCCTTAACTTTAAAATCATTTTTATCTAATGCAGGGTAGCCGGGACGATTAACCAGGTAAGAACCTGCGTTGGCATAATTGGTCTTATCGTTGTAATTGGCAAAACCAAGGTCAACGATCCACCAGTTGGTGGTTACATTCGATTTTTTCTTTTTTGTGTCGGTGCCCACTTTTACTACCACATCTTTGTCATTATTATTCTTTCCTTTTTTAATAATGATAATACCTCCAACCCTGATGGTATCTTTTTCTTCCTTCTTTTCCGGCTCCTGCGCCGATACGGTTAAGCAAATAGTTGCCATTGCTAAAAGTAAACTTAGCTTTTTCATCTGTTTCAATTTTTAAGTGATTATTTTAATGCGATCTCAAACCCGGCTATTTTAACTCCTTCGCCGGTGTTGATGTTGGTGGTGCGTTCTACAACTCTTTTTGCTTTGCGTATAAGGCCACCAAGTGTTGTTCTTTTTTCTTTATCATCAATATTAAGGTACCTGCTATTGTTTTCTGTTTCAATATTGCTGTTCGATACCTGTACAATTGCAACTGGTTGATCAACTTTGTTGTTAATAGTATTTGTGTTTATAGTATTTGTCCTGACAACTTCGTCACTGGTTCCGGAAACCCTGCTGCTGTTGCCATTTGAAGGTTGTACGTCAGCAACTATATTTTCGTTACTGCTGGTAATGTTAATATTTTGTAAAGCTGATTTTCCCGCCCGGTTCCGTTCGGACTGGGGTAAATTATTATCCTGCTTTTTAGCATTTTGAACAGTTACATTATTTTGTAATGTTGGATTGTTTGTACTGTTAATATTTTGTTCAACGGTATTTATTTTATCCCTGTTCTGTACTGCAGTATTTTCTGCTGGAGTTTTTGCTATAACATTTTCTGCTGTTGATATGCCTGGAGCATCTGCAATTGTTCTCGTATTATTTGCTGGCACATCCGTTGTTGTTTGTGTTGAATTTGTGTTATCCTGGTTTGCAATTTCAGCAGAACCTGCAGCAGTTTTTGAACTATTGGTATAAACCGAAATCCCACTCCATAGGCCAAAGCCCAGCAATACAGCTGCAGCAGCCACTCTCCACCATTTAATGGCTATAACCCTACCCGCTTCCCTGCGGTATAAAGATGTTTTATCTTCAAAAACATCTGTTGTATCAGGCTGCAGTTTTGTGTGCTGTAAAATATTCCATTCGGCCTGTGCAGCCAGGTCGGTTAATAATAATCCTTCTATTGTTTTTTTATCAGCAAGCGATAATTCATCATCTGCATATAATAAAAGATTTTCCTGCAGCGCAGTCAGCTCTTCTTCCATATAGAGCCAATCCTTTTTATCCAGAACAATGTCATCTGCTTTTAATATAGTTTGCCGCAGCAGATCCAATTCCATTTTCAGGTCAGGATTCTCCTGCACAAATATATCTACAGCTTTTCTATCCGTTGCAGACAATTCATTATCTACATACAGTAAAAAAAATGCTTCGTAATTATGTCTGTTGATCTTCATTTATTTTTTATTTCACGAATTAGAACGAATTACACGAATGAGCATAATCAATTCGTGTAATTAGTGCAATTAGATTAATTCGTGTTCATCATATTACGTTTTCTGGGCTCACAATATATTCTCTCAACTGTAACCTGGCACGGTGTAAATAAACTTTTACCTGGCTTTCGTTCAGGCTGGTGATCTGTCCTATTTCTTCGTAACTGTACCCTTCATAATCTTTAAGCAGCACCAGGCTCCGCTGTTTTTCAGTAAGCCGGGCAAGCGCCTCATTCAAAATTCTTTTAGGATCATGCCGCAGTGCACTGGCTCCCTTGGCATTCTCCCCAAAATCTTCGCTTAAAACAACTCTTTTGTTTTTTCTTACATGGTCAATCATCTGATTGTAAGCAATGGTAAAAAGGTAGCTTTTGCTACGCTCATTATCTACTTTATCCCTGTTTATCCATAACTTCTCAAATGCCCCCTGCACTACATCTTTTGCATCCTCTTTATGCCTCAGGTTCTTGAGGATAAAGCGGTACACATTATCTGCATACAGGTTTACGCATTCATTATATTCTCTCTCCGTCATACAGGTTTGGGTAGTTTGGTTACCTCAATAAGTGTTTGTTTTCAGTTTAATACGAAGATGAAGAATAAAAAGTTACAGAAAATGAAAAAAAAGAAGTCCCACCCCAACCCCTCCCCCGTGGGGAGGGAACTTGAAGTTGGCAGTTTTCTATCTCCCCTGCTAAAGGAATGAACACAGTTCAAGAGAGGGCTGGGTTAGTGGGTGAGGTATTTTACCTTAAATTTGCCCTAAACTTTTTCAATATGAACGAGAATTTTGTCAGCCGCATCAGCAACGAATTGAAGGAGATAGAAACTGCGGGGTTGTCTAAAAAAGAGCGGATCATCAGCAGTGAACAAGGGGCCGAGATCATTGTAAATGGTAAAACTGTTCTTAATTTTTGCGCCAATAATTACTTGGGGCTTTCCTCTCACCCGAAAGTAGTGGCAGCAGCCAAAAAATACATTGATATACGGGGATATGGTATGAGCAGTGTTCGCTTTATCTGCGGTACGCAGGATATACATAAAGAACTTGAAAAAAAACTGGCAGACTTCCTCGGCACAGAAGATACCATTTTATATGCTGCGGCTTTTGATGCCAACGGCGGTGTTTTTGAACCTTTATTTGGTGAAGAGGATGCTATTATTTCAGATGCGCTGAATCATGCTTCTATCATTGATGGTGTTCGACTATGTAAGGCACAGCGGTTCCGCTATGAGCATAATAATATGGAAGACCTGGAAGCGAAACTTAAAGAGTCGGCAAACCTCCGCAGCAGGATCATTGTAACCGATGGCAGCTTCAGTATGGATGGCACCATTGCCCAATTGGATAAGATATGCGACCTGGCTGATAAGTACGATGCTATTGTAATGATAGATGAATGCCATAGCAGTGGCTTTTTAGGCAAGACCGGCAGGGGCACACATGAATACAGGAATGTGATGGGACGAATAGATATTATTACCGGCACTTTGGGCAAAGCCCTTGGTGGCGCCAGCGGCGGTTTTACCAGTGGCCGAAAAGAAATTATTGAAATGCTCAGGCAGCGTAGCCGTCCTTACCTTTTTAGTAATACTGTAGCACCAAGTATTGTGGGTGCAAGCATTGCTGTATTGGATATGCTGAGCGAAACAACCGAACTGAGAGACCAGTTAGAAAGCAATACCAGCTATTTTAGAACAAAAATGACTGAAGCTGGTTTTGATATAAAGCCAGGCGATCATCCCATTGTTCCCATCATGCTATACGATGCGGTACTTGCACAAAACTTTGCCGCTAAATTATTGGAAGAGGGGATTTATGTAATTGGATTCTTCTTCCCCGTTGTTGCCAAAGGGCAGGCAAGGATAAGGGTACAAATAAGTGCTGCACATAATCAACGGCATTTAGATAAAGCGATTGAGGCATTTACTAAGATTGGGAAGGAATTGGGTGTATTGAAATAAGCCTGCAATTTTATAAAAGACTTCCGAAGTTTAAAAAACTTCGGAAGTCTTTCAATAAGGCTACTCCAAAAAATAGTATTGAAGTTGACTAATGTAAAGTATATTTGACGTAAACTATACTTTACATAATGAAACCACTTAAACTACTACCGAATAGATTTAAATTAATCGGTTTACTCATTTGCATTTTAATAATACCCTCAATTTTTTTATTAGAATATATTTTTCGGGACTTAAAATACAATCCAGAGTTATTAAAATTAATATCATCTATCTCAATAATTGCAGGATTTGCCTTGATTATCTTTTCAAAAGAAAAAAATGAAGATGAATTTATTGAACATTGCAGGCTAAGAGCCTTTGCTAGGGCTTTTATAGTTGGGATCGTAAGTTATATCATTAATGAAATATTTCACATAATAGATACTGATACAAATAAAACGATATTCCAGTTTTTATTTAATCAATGCTTATTTTATTTTGCTGTATTTTATTTGTTGAAAAACAATTTGGTTTCAAAAAATGAAAAATAAAGTCAAAGAAATCAGGGAATTTAATTCCCTAACCCAGGAACAATTAGCTCAGAAAGTTAATGTTAGCAGGCAAAGTATCATTTCTATAGAAAAAGGGCATTATATACCTACTACCCTTTTAACTTTAAAAATCGCAAATGTTTTAAATGTAACTGCAGAAGAATTATTTAAGCTTGATAATACAGACTGGCAATAATAATATCTTTGCGTCAGATACATATTTAAAAACAAAACACAATCAAAGTCTCCTTCAGGGGATTCAGGGGTGTGTCAGAACAATCACAAACCTTTATAGGCAAAACCACCGTTAAACTGCATTAGCTAAAGCAAAATGATTTAGTAACTTTACCGAAATTTAGGTTTATGGATACTACATTATTAAACAGGATAACAACCAACCCTGCGGTGCTTACTGGTAAACCCGTTGTAAGAGGTATGCGTATTTCGGTAGAACATGTTTTAAAAATGTTAGCCAGGGGTATCTCTCATGCAGATATTATTGATGAATATCCGTTACTTGAAGAAGATGATATAAAAGCATGCCTGTTATATGCTGCCAAAAAAATTTCCAATGAAGAAGAAATGGCAGCATGAAAAATGAAAATCACAAATTTGTTGTTGATGTGGGGGTTGGGAGAATTATTGAAGACTGGCTGTTACAACAAAAATTTTCTATTATTTCCATAAGAACTATAAACCCTGAAATGCCCGATATAGATATTATTGAATTGGCAGAGAAAGAGAATGCCATCATTATTTCAATGGACAAAGACTTTGGAGAACTCATCTTTAAAAATAAAATTAAACACAAAGGAATTTTATTACTACGCTTAGAAGATGCAGTTGCTGAAGAAAAATTGGCAGTGATTCAAAATATTTTCCCGGAACACCTGTTAGACATTAAAAACAAATTTGCTGTTTATCAAAATGGTAAATTACGAACCCGAAAATAACATGTCAGAACAATCACAAACCTTTATAGCCAAAAGCACGGTAAAAGCTGCCGACCTGGAACACAGGCGTAAGATCAATTTTAATATTGGTAAATACAATGCTGTTGTACCCAAAGGTAAAGAGCAGTTTGCTGATGTACACCTGGCCAGGGAAAGGGCCAAGAACCTGAAATGGCGGGCCATTGAAACGCTTGACCAGCAGCTGGAAGAATTTGAAATGCATTTTACAAAGCGTGGTGGTAAAGTAATATGGGCAGAGAACAGTGAACAGGCCATTGAAGAGATATTGCAGATATGCAAAGCAAAAAATTGCAGGTCGGTAGTAAAGAGCAAGAGCATGGTTACTGAAGAAATTCACCTGAATGATGCCTTAGAGAAGAACGGTATTGAAAGCGTGGAAACAGACCTGGGAGAATACATTCAGCAATTGGATGGTGAAGCGCCCTACCATATTGTAACACCTGCCATGCACAAAAGCAAGGAAGATGTTGCCAGACTCTTTAATAAAAAATTAGGAACACCAATCAACTATACGCCTGAAGAATTAACACAGGTAGCCCGTAAGATCTTACGGGAAAAATATGTGCAGGCCGAGGTTGGTGTTACCGGTGCCAATTTTATCATCAGCGATATTGGCGGCATTGCAGTTACAGAAAATGAAGGCAATGCAAGACTTAGCTGTGCATTTCCAAAAACACATATCGTTATTGTAGGTATCGAAAAAATGATCCCTTCGCTAACTGACCTTGGGTTGTTCTGGCCCCTGCTGTCTACTTTTGGTACAGGGCAAAAAATAACGGTTTATAATACCATTATTACCGGCCCCCGACAGGAAAATGAAACCGATGGCCCTGATGAGATGTATGTTATTTTACTGGATAACGGCCGTACCAACATCCTGCAAAATCCAAAACAAAGAGAAAGCCTGTATTGCATAAGATGCGGTGCCTGCCTGAATGCCTGTCCTATTTATAAGAATATTGGGGGCCATGCTTATGGCGCTACCTACAGTGGCCCTATCGGTAGCGTTATTACACCACACCTGCAAGGCATGGATGAATTCAAACATTTAAGCTATGCTTCATCACTTTGTGGTAATTGCACCGAAGTATGTGCAGTAAAAATAAATTTACATGAACTGTTGCTTGAGAACAGGTATGAATCGGTGGAAGAAGGTTTTGTTAGCTTCAGCGAAAAAATGGCCTGGAAGGCCTGGCGGTTGGCCAGTTTAAAAAGAGGGTTTATGAATTTAGGCAGCGGAAACCTGAAGAACAAAGTGGTGAATGGCATGTTTACCGGCTGGAAAAAGAACAGGGCTGATCTGAATTTTAGCCAGAAGACCTTTAACCAGCTATGGAAAGAACGGTACAAGAATTAAAAAAACAAAATTAAAAAGTAAAAATGGTCCTGCTATGGCGGGACTTATTTATTTTGTGCCTGAATGATCCTCATCTACGCACATACAATTTCTTCCCGGTTACTATATACCTTTTCTTTTATTATAAAAGAGCTGTTGGGTGTGGAATATGAACTGACCATTGACTCGGATAAATTCAGATCGTATGCCGGGCCTAAGATCAATTACAGTAATTCAAAAATTACTGATGATGAATTTTATATTCAAAATCACAAACTGCTTTTTGAGGAGAACATACAAAACCAGGTAATTGATTGCTTTACAGCATACGATAACAAGGCCTTTTTTAAAACACAGCCAAGTGATTTTCCATTTGATATTTTTGCTGCCAGTTTTTATTTACTCAGCCGCTATGAAGAATACCTACCCCATGAAAAAGATATGTATGGCAGGTATGGTTGCGAAAATTCAATTGCGCTACGGGAAGGGTTTTTGCACCTGCCTTTAATAAACTTGTGGGTTAAAGATTTTGCTGAATACCTAAACCAGAAATTTCCAGCTATCAATTATCAACTTCAGGCTTTTAGTTTTTTACCTACTTATGATATTGATATTGCTTACTCCTATAAACACAAGGGACTTATCAGGAACATAGGGGGCTTTTTAAGATCTCCTTCTATAGAAAGATTACAGGTTTTAACAGGTAAAATAAAAGATCCTTTTGATTGTTATGAATACTTACAGCAGCTGCACCTTAAATTTAATCTTAAACCCATTTATTTTTTTTTAGTAGCTGCAAAAAACGGACAATATGATAAAAATATCCTGCCTCATTCAGATGCTATGTGGGGATTGATTGGCCTGCATGCAAAAAAAGATAAGATCGGTTTACATCCTTCCTGGCAAAGCGGCGATAACAGGTCTTTATTAAAAAAAGAAAAAGAACAGTTGGAAGCCATGGCTGATATTGGTCAGGCCACTCTAAGTGGCCAGACCAGTATCAGCCGTCAGCATTATATCCGTTTTAATTTACCCGAAGGGTATCAAAGATTAATTGCTGCAGGAATTACAGATGATTATTCCATGGGTTATGGCAGCACCAATGGTTTCAGGGCTTCTGTTGCTTCTTCTTTTTTTTGGTACGACCTGGAGAAAGACCAGCAAACGGTTTTACGGATTCATCCATTTTGCTTTATGGATGCCAATGCTTATTATGAGCAAAGGCAAAAACCGGATGTGAGTTTAAAGGAGCTTCAACATTATCTTGCCATTTGCAAAAAAGTGAACGGAGCTTTAATAACTATCTGGCACAATAATTTTTTAGGAACAGTTGAAGACCTCAAGGGCTGGAAAGAAATGTATGAGCAGTTTATTGCTCAGGTTCAGCAATGATCTTTTCCCTGTTACGCTTAATGCTGTAGTTCACAAGAAATACACCAATAAGGGTAACAATTGCTCCCCATAAAATATACATAGTTAGTTTTTCATGCAATACAATGGCTGCCGTTACCATGGCTACAAGTGGGTTAATGTAGGCATATAAAGAAGATACTGCAGCAGGTAATTTTTTCATGGAATAAATAAATGCGATGAATGCCAGTAACGAACCGGCCACTACCAGGTAGGCTATCACCCACCATCCTGTGGATGATATACTTTGAATCGGTACTGTAGGCTGCGTGGTTTCTGCAACAACTAATAATATAAATGCACTGATAAGCATTTGCCAGCCTGTAGCGTAATAGGGATTGAGATTAATTTTATTCCTCACGATAATTATGGTACCCACACTCCATGCTAACATAGCAATCACCGCTAATGCCACACCAAAAATAAACCCATCAGGATGATGCTGAAATACATTCTCGTAAAAAACTATTCCTATACCGGTTATACCAAGCATTAAACCTATGAAGGTCAAAATGGTCATGTTGCGGTTTTTGAAAAAGATCATTTCAATGATCACAACACTTAACGGATATAAAGCTCCCACCAGCGCACTTAATCCTGTAGGAATATATTGCAGGCTCCATGTACTTAAACCATTTGCCATTACAAACATGAGTAAAGCCATTACAACCAGCCATACAAATTGTTTACGTGTAGGAAAGGATAATTTTTTATACAGCATAAAAAATAGAACAAAACATATGCCTCCAAAAAACTGCCTGATATAAGCCATTTGCAAAGCAGGCATTTCTGCAACGCCAATCTTACTGGCCACCCAGGTAGTACCCCAAACAATGCTGGTAATACTCAAAGCCAGGTAACCACCTGCTTTCCCTTTAGGCAAATTTTTACTGCTGATCATCTATTGAAGCCCGTTAATGTTTAAAATGTCGTTGTCCTGTTATTACCATCGCCAGATTATTTGCCTTGCAATATTCAATGGAATCTTTATCTCTGATAGAACCACCCGGTTGGATAAAACTATTGATGCCTGCTGCATGTGCAATCTTTACACAATCATCAAAAGGGAAAAAAGCATCGCTTGCCAATGCAGCATCTTTTAGGTCAAAACTGAATTGGTTTGCTTTTTCAATAGATTGACGTAGGGCATCAATTCGGCTTGTTTGTCCGCAACCTTTGCCCAGCAGTTGTTTATTTTTTACCAGTGCAATGGCATTACTTTTTAAATGCTTGCAAACAATATTGGCAAATACCAGGTTCTCCTTTTCAGCAGCTGTGGTTTCCCTGCCGCCTTCTTCTTTCCAATCTATATAATTACCGGTATCATTTTGCTGGGTAAGTACTCCATTTAAAACCGACCTGAACTGATGAGTTGAATTGAATCTTACTTTTTGCTGCAGCAGTATCCTGTTCTTTTTGGTTTTTAATATTTCTAATGCAGCTGTATCATAAGCAGGCGCTATTAAAACCTCGAAGAAAATTTCGTTGATGGCATTTGCAGTTGCGGTATCAATAGTTGCATTACAAATAAGCACACCCCCAAATGCACTCTCAGGATCGCCGGCCAGTGCAGCATCCCATGCATCTTTTACAGAAGCTCTTATTGCAATACCACAAACATTAGTGTGCTTAATTATTGCAAACCACACTTCATTAGGGTATTCATAAGCCCCTCCTTCGGAGGGGTTTGGGGAGGCTTCAGCAATGATCTGTACTGCTGCATCTACATCCACCAGGTTGTTATAGGATAATTCCTTACCGTTCAGTTTTTCAAATAGTTCATCCAGGTCTCCATAAAAAATTCCCTGTTGATGCGGATTTTCACCATATCGTAAAATAGTTTTTTGTTTATTGAAAGGATCTGTAAAATCTGTATGGTTGAAATAATTGGAGATGGCCATATCATAACCGGTGCAAACATCAAAAGCTTTAATGGCAAACATTCTTCTTTGCTCAAAACTTGTTTCACCTTTTTGTTTTTTTAATATTTCTTCAAGCAGGCTGTAATCTTTTTTAGCCGCAACAACCATAACAGATGCATGGTTCTTGGCAGCAGCACGTATCATGGAAGGACCGCCGATATCAATTTTTTCGATGATCAAAGCCTCCTCTAAATCTCCTCCCGAGGAGGAGACTTTGTCCAACTGCTCTAGTACAGTTTCTTCAAATGGATAAAGATCAACGATCACCAGGTCAATTTGCGGGATCTGGTATTGCTGCATTTCAGCTACATGTTGAGCATCATCCCTTTTACCTAATATTCCACCAAATACAGAAGGATGTAATGTTTTTACCCTGCCGCCTAAAATAGAAGGATAGGTTGTTAATGATTCAACAGGAACACAGGGTACCTGCAGGTCTTCGATGAATTTTTGAGTACCGCCTGTTGAATAGATCGTTATCCCCAGCAGCTGAAGCTGTTTAACTATATTCTCTAATCCATCTTTGTAAAAAACTGAAATGAGTGCCGACTGAATTTTTTTCTGCATTTGCATTGATTAATGGGGCTCCGTACTGTAAACGGGTTCCGGTGTGAACTTTATTTCGCCGCAAATTTACAGATTTTAACTTTAGCTTTTGGAGTTAAGTAAAGCACACTGTATTATTTCTATTTTAAGAAAGTGGTAATTATAATTTGCCGATCAGGGTTATTTCTGCCCGGGCATTTTTAATGATATCCAGTGGAGTTTTACCGGGATTAAGCGGCCTGGAAATTCCATAACTTTTTACTGCAAGTATTCTATCGGGGTTGATATGCCTGGAAAGCAGGTATCTTTTTACTATTTCTGCTCTTTCGCTGGCAAGCTGTTCACAAACAGAATATGCTGCTTCTGTTATAATTGAATGTCCACTTATTGTAATGATAAGCGCAGGGTTTTCTTTTAAAAGAACAACTACGCTATCAAGCACTTTATAAGTCATAGCATACAAAGAGGATTCTTCCATAGGAAATGGAACAATGATCAGATTTTCGCCGGGGCAGCCCTGGTTATCTTTATAACCAAAAACATCGGGGCATTTATCTTTAACGTCAACAATACCATCATCGTCTCTGTCAAGTTCGGCCAGATTAATTGGACGAGGAGGGTAGATAACCCTTAATTCGGCCCGGCAGTTAACAAAATGGCCATCCTTATCTTTAGTGGTAAACCGCGGATGGTTTTTTCCATGGGCAGTTAAAGATGTTATCTTGGAACTGTCAATGCCTCTGCCCAAAATATAGGTTTGTATAAACAATGCCCTGTTAAGCGATAAATAATAACAAATGGAATCTGATCCCTCATCTTTATAGGCATAGCCATCAATTGATAATTTTATAGCCGTATCTTTTTGCATGATACGGATAATACTATCAAGTACATCAAAAGTAAACTGGTGAAATAAGGCAGATTGTTTATAATCGAACCTGATAATAACGGTATCAGATGGAGGGGATGGAATTGTATAAGGCAAATGATTTACTGGACCCTTATCATCCATAGCTGCAAACAAGATTGTGCTGCTACATAGGAATAATAATAAGATTAATTGCCGAAAAAGGGTCATTTTACAGATTTAAAAGTATAACAAAGGTAGATTTCTCCAGTTAATATGTGGAATACGCATTGTTAAAGGCAAGTTATATGCCAATATTGTAAACAAATGCCCCGCTTGCTGGAATTGTATAGGTTGATTGGTTAAGAGCACTGCAGGCCTGCTGCCATTTTTGTATTTTCCATATAGAGTTTGAAGCATCAAATACAATAAGTTTGCAGTTAAAAACTTTTATTAATCGGGCAATATCCAAAGGAGGGTTTTTTGATATTACGATCAGGTCAAGATCAATTTTTTGTTTTACAGGTTCCATATTTAATTGCCGGTCTATAATCAATATTTTTTTACTATGAAACCGGTAAAACACGTCATACTTAAAAATTTCTGCAAGTGTATCTTTCCTGGTTAATAATTGCTGGGATATGCGGCCAGGTTTTAAATGAAAATTCTGCAACAGCCCATCCTTCAACAAAATACTATCACCTATAAATTGATAAGTATTGCCGCTTACAAGATCAATTGCCTGGTGCTTTGGAATATTATAAACGATAAGCTTTAGCTGCCTAGCGGTTTGCAATTTATAAAAACTCATTACCATTACAAATGCAAGCAATGCAACCATACTCATTTTAAAATAGTTTTTATTGCGCTGAATGAGCCAGCTACTAAAACCAATAACTACAACATACAAGATCCAGGTAGATAAAACCGTAGCAGGTATTTTATCCCAAACGGCAAATGAAAACTCATTGACCCAAAGAATAAATTTGTTCATGAGCCAGGTTACAGCTCCCACTAATTTTCCCAGCCAATCTCCCACAAAAGGAATCCATGAAAAAGCGGTTAATGCAATGGCAGCATATAAAATTATCGTGGATAAGGGCACTGCAATGATATTTGTTATCAAAAACAAATTAGGAAACTGGTGAAAATAATAAATACAGACCGGGAAAGTAAGCAGTTGTGCCGCAGTTGAAACTGATGTTAACTGCCATACTTTATCAACCCATTTATTTTTAATGTAAAAACAATTATAGAGTGGGCTTTGAAAAATGACGATACCTAATACTGCCAGGTAAGATAACTGGAAACCTACTGACCATAGTAAATAAGGATTGTAACAAAGCAATAAAAATGCGGATGCCGCCAATGAACTATATATAGAAACCTTTTTCTTTAAACTTTTACCAACTGCTATGCAGGAAAACATGACAGCGGCACGTAACACAGATGCTGATGCACCGGTAAGTAATGCAAACAGCCAAAGGCAGCTTAATACCAGGATCAGTTGCATTGGTTTTGATCTCTTAACCAGGGGAATCTTTGTAAATATCCAGATGAGTAAAACATAGATCAATGCCAGGTGCATACCTGAAATGGCAATGATGTGAACAACTCCGGTATTGCTGTAAGCCTGCACCAGGTCTTTATCAAGGTCATTGGTATAGCCAATCAATAATGCCTGTGCAATACCTAGTTCATCTTTACCGGTGTGAATATTATTTTGCAGAACAGTAAGCACATATGCTCTTGCATCATAAAGAAATGCTGTGAATGCATTTTTTACGGCAGGTGCTTTTACAAGCTCCCAATCCTTTTCCTTTAAAAAAACATTGTGAAAAATTCCCTGGAATGCAGCATAGCGTTCATAATTAAAAGCACCGGGGTTGCCCGAGTTTTTTATAGGTTGAAGTTGTTTGCGAATGATGATCCTGTCTCCATAGTTCAAATAAGGCTGTATACTATCCTTTGAAAAATACAACAACAGTTTTCCTTTGCAGGGAATTGCTTTTCCGTTTTTTATTATTGATTCTACATATCCATCTGCCTTAAATGATTTTGTTTTTTCTACAAGCGGTTCATCAATACGAACAACGATGTAACTGCTATCCCTGTAATAATTTCCATACCAGTTACGGTCATGCCGAATATCCTTTTGCCAGGTAAGCATTGCCCCCAGGCTGATAAACAGCAGTTGAATGATAAAACCCTGCAGTGCTTTTAACTTAAACCGTACAGCAACCGGTAAAGTTAGAAACAACAAAAAAGCAATGCTGAATGAAATTAATGCGGATATAATAACCGGTAAAGGAATTTGTAAATACCATTGCAATACGATGCCTGCAGTTAAAGGGAGCAGCAGCCTGATGAACGGTGCTGTTTTCCAGATGGGTATGGCAAAAGGGCGGGACATAAGACAAAATAGAAAAATCATTTGAAAAATCAAACAACCATTTCTATTTACTTAAGTGCATACTGCGCTCTTTATACAACTGTCTAAAATAAGGGTCCCTCAGGTCTTTAATAAACCGGATGGCTTCGCCGGTACTTTTCATCTCGGGTCCAAGTTCTTTATTTACACCTGGAAATTTATTGAAAGAGAAAACCGGTTCTTTTATGGCAAAGCCGGTAAGTTTTTTCTCAAATGTAAAATCTTTAAGCTTGTTTACATCCATCATTATTTTAGTGGCAATATTCAAATAAGGAATTTGATATGCTTTGGCAATGAAAGGCGTGGTACGGCTGGCCCTTGGGTTTGCCTCTATTACATATACATTACCATCTTTAATAGCAAACTGAATATTGATCAACCCTTTTATTTTTAATGCCCTAGCTATTTTTTCGGCATACTCTTCCATGGTATGTACGATCAATGGAGAGAGATTGAACTGTGGTAGAACAGCATTACTATCGCCACTGTGAATACCGGCTGGCTCAATATGCTCCATCACGCCCATTACATGAAAATCTTCGCCGTCAAAAATGGCATCGATCTCTGCTTCCTGGCAACGGTCTAAAAAATGATCAATCAAAATTTTATTGCCGGGTAAATGTTTTATTAAACTCAGTACACCCTTTTCCAGGTCTTCATCATTAATAACAATACGCATTCTTTGTCCGCCCAAAACATAACTTGGCCTTATTAACACGGGATATCCAACCTGTTTTGCAACTTCAATAGCTTCATCGGTATTATAAGCAGTACCATAATTAGGATAAGGTATCTCCAGTTCTTTCAGCATATCGCTGAACCTGCCCCTGTCTTCTGCAATATCCATACTGTCGAAAGAAGACCCGATTATCTTAATTCCTTTTTCATGCAAACGTTTGGCAAGCTTTAAGGCAGTTTGTCCACCAAGCTGCACAATTACGCCATAAGGTTTTTCATATTCAACGATCTCCCAAAGATGTTCCCAGAATACGGGTTCAAAATAAAGTTTGTCTGCAATATCAAAATCGGTAGAAACAGTTTCGGGGTTACAATTTACCATGATGGCTTCATAACCAGCTTCTTTAATTGCCAGTAAACCGTGCACACAGCAGTAATCAAACTCAATGCCCTGGCCTATCCTGTTGGGTCCACTACCCAAAACTATTATCTTCTTTTTATCAGTAATTACACTCTCGTTACTAACCAGCTTACTTGCATTTGCCGGTTTGTTCTCAAAAGTTGAATAAAAGTATGGTGTCTTTGCTTCAAACTCTGCACTGCAGGTATCTACCATTTTAAAAACCCGGGTAAGGCCCATGGCCTTTCTTCTTTCATAAATTATATCGGCGTCTTCTTCTTTCATAATCCGCACAATCTGCTCGTCACTAAAGCCTAAAAACTTTGCTTCCGTTAAAACATCATCGGGTAATGTTTTCAAATCGTACTGTGCAATCAGCTTTTCACAATCGCATATTTTTTGAATCTGGTAAATAAACCAGCGGTCAATTTTTGTGCTTTCGCAGATGCGTTTTATACTGGCACCGGCCATTAGTGCATCTTTAATTCGGAAGATGCGATCCCATTTCGGTATCTTAATATATTCGATCAGTTCATCAGCATGCATTAAGCTTTTGCCATAGTAACCCAAACCAACAGCTTCATTCTCTAAACTCTGACAGGCTTTCTGCACTGCCTCAGCAAAACTTCTGCCAATACCCATCACTTCGCCCACACTTTTCATCTGGAAGCCTAATGTGTCTTTTGCACCTTTGAATTTGTCAAAATTCCAGCGGGGTATTTTTACAATAACATAATCAAGCGCCGGTTCAAAATAAGCCGAAGTTGATTGGGTGATTTGGTTCTTTAATTCATCCAGGTTATATCCGATTGCTAGTTTTGCAGCAATTTTTGCAATTGGATAACCCGTGGCTTTACTGGCTAATGCAGAAGAACGGCTCACCCTTGGATTGATCTCTACTACAATAATCTCTTCAGTTTGCGGATTGAGCGCAAACTGCACATTACAACCGCCTGCAAAATTGCCCAGCTCCCTCATCATCCTGATGGCCGTGTTACGCATTAATTGGTAAGCCGTATCACTTAAGGTCATAACGGGTGCCACTGTAATTGAGTCGCCGGTGTGTACACCCATGGGGTCAAAATTTTCAACACCACAAATGATCACTACATTATCTGCGTTATCTCTTAATAATTCAAGTTCAAATTCCTTCCAGCCAAGTATGGCTTTTTCAACCAGTACCTCATGTATGGGACTTGCAATTAATGCGTTATTCAATGCTTCGTCCAGTTCGTCTTTTGCAAAAACAATAGCACCGCCGCTGCCACCTAAAGTAAAGGAAGGCCGCAGTACCAAAGGGAATCCTATTTCCTGTGCAAATTCCTTTCCTTCTAAAAACGAGTTGGCAATTTTTGCCTGACAAACCGGTATGCCCATTTCAATCATCCAAAGGCGGAATTTTTCCCTGTCCTCTGCCTTATCTATCGCTTTAATATCTACACCTATTAACCTTACGCCATGGGTTTCCCAAATGCCAAGCTCATCTACTTCTTTACAAAGATTAAGGGCTGTTTGGCCACCCATAGTGGGCAATACGGCATCAATTTTATTTTCTTCCAGTATCTGCTCAATACTTTCAACAGTAAGTGGTAAAAGGTAAACCTTGTCGGCCATCATGGGGTCTGTCATGATAGTAGCAGGGTTGCTGTTGATAAGAATAACCTTAATTCCTTCTTCCCTTAAAGATCTTGCAGCCTGTGTTCCCGAGTAATCAAATTCACAGGCCTGGCCAATGACAATTGGGCCCGAACCGATAATTAAAACTGATTGTATGGAATTGTCTTTTGGCATAGTAGCATTGCCGCTGTTGTGGCGTGCAAAAGTACTTGTAAATGATGTAAATAAAAAAACCGTATAAAAATATACGGGTAATTATTTTTAAAGCGTGTATGTTCTATTTACTTATAGGCACAATCACGTCCCATGCACCTTTTTCAAAAAACTCTATCTCCACTATTGAAGTACCAAAATTAAATGTACACCTGAAAGGGAATACCACGCCCCTGAAAATTGTAACTTCTTTATTGGTTAATGCAGAAGCGGATTTGCTTACAAAAAATCCCCGGGTAACCTGGTGTGATGTCATTACTGTAGTAGCCTGGAATCCGCTTCTTGCCATAGAACTTGAGTTGGCCAAACTTTCCACCGTAACTGTTATGGACGCTTCGTTATCACTCATTTTAGCTACCTGTACCCTGCCAACGTCGCTGGTAACATTTGTGATCACATAAGGATTCTCAAATTCGCCTTTATAACTGTCTTTTTTCCAGTATCCTTTTACCAGGGTTTCCTTACCATCGGTAAACTGGTGCAGTTCTCCCTTGCCATCTTTCTGCCCTTTTTTCCAGCTACCGTAATAATAATCACCATTGCTCCAGGTGTATTTTCCCTTTCCCTCGGGCAAGCCATTTTTAAATTCGCCATCGTAACTGTTAATGCCAACGGCTTTTCCATTGCCGTTTGCCTTACCGTTTTTGCATTCTCCTGTATAAGTTCCTTTCAGGGAATCTAGCAGTACCTTGCAATCCTCCTGCGCCCAGACTGTATTAACTGCAATGGTAAATTGTAATAGTGTGAAAACTAATAAGCGTTTCATAAATAGTTGTTTTGTGTGAATTAGGGTTTTGGCTTAATAATAGATGTATTTTTATAAATTTTTACATAACAATCATACATCTTTTATAAAAGTAATGCTAAACCCCTTATTAAAACCTGTTTTATTTGCTTTAACCCTGTTAAATTTAAATATATGCAGGGCGCAGGTTTTCCCGCCAAAAGATTACCCCAAAGGGTATTTTGCTTACCCGGTAGAAGCTAAAATATCCTTGGCTGCAAATTTTGGAGAATTAAGACCCAACCATTATCATATGGGTTTGGATTGCCGAACAGACCAGGCACAAAATAAAAAGATATTGGCTGCTGCCGACGGGTATATTGCCAAAGTACGAATTGAACCCTGGGGTTTTGGAAGGTCTGTTTATATCAACCATCCTAATGGCTTAACCACTTTGTATGCACACCTCAACGATTTTTACCCCGAACTTGAAAATTATTTAAAGCAACAACAGTATGCTTTAAAAAGCTGGGCTGTTAATTTAGATATACCGGCAAACCTTTTCCCGGTTACTAAAAAAATGTTCATTGCCTACAGCGGTAACACAGGCGGCTCACAGGGCCCACATCTTCATTTTGAAATTAGAGATACTAAAACAGACAAGTGCCTGAATCCATTATTATTTGATTTTCCTATACCTGATAATGTTCCACCTGATATTTACAGGTTAGCCGTGTATGACCGCAATATGAGCACCTATGAACAAACTCCAAAAATTTATTCACTCAAAAAAGTAAATGGAGTATATGTAACCACACCGGCTTTGATAATGGCCAATACCAATAAAGTGAGTTTTGGCATTACTGCCTACGACCGTTTTGATGGATCAGGTAACCGCAATGGAATTTATGAAACTGTTCTGTTTGATAATGAAACCCCTGTTGTGGGATTTCAGTTAGACAGTATCAGCTATAATGAAACCCGTTATTTAAATGCCCATATTGATTATAAAAGCCGCAGCTCCGGAAAGGGTTATATACAGCATGTGTCCAAACTGCCCGGCTATAATAACAGTGTTTATAAAAGCTTCACCGGCGATGGTTCAATTAATATTGCCGATGACAGCATTCATAATATTAAAATGGAAGTGAAGGATGCCAATGGCAATACTTCGGTGGTAAAATTTGCCATTCAAAAAACCGCAGGCGTTACTCAAAACCCAGCAGGCACTGAAACTTTTTTTCAGCGTCTTAGCTTTCACCCGGGTTATGTAAATATTTTCGAGAACGATAATATTCTATTTTATTTACCGGCTAGCGCCATGTTTGATTCTGTTAATTTTCAGTTTAAAGAAATACCTGCTGCAGGAGGATTTAATATTTATCAACTGCACAATACCAGTGTTCCTTTCTTTGGATATTTTCCAATAACCATTAAGGCTTCAACCCCATGGCCTGGTAAAATGGTGATGCATCGTGCTGCCAATGGAAAACACGATTATGCAAAAGCAGTACCTGTTACTATGGGCAAAGAAACCGACTGGTACAGGGCCTCCTTCAGAGAGTTTGGTAATTTTCATTTGATGATAGATACAGTACCGCCGGTTATTACACCTGTTGGTTTTAAAAATGGCATGAACAGCAGTAAACAAAGCCGTATTGTTTTTGTTGTAAAAGATAATACCGAAGAATTAAAGTTTACAGCACTTTTGGATGGAAACTGGCTACGTTTTAGTAATGATAAGGCCACCCGGTTTATTTACAATTTTGATGAAATGTGTCCACCGGGAGAACATGAGTTAAAAATTATTGCAGAAGACCAGGTTGGGAATATTTCGGAAAAAATTTACAAGTTTACAAGATAAAAGTCATTTGGGTAATGAGTATATAAAGTAAATAAAGGATGAGGAAAACAGGTTACTTTATATACTTTAACAACTTTATCTACTTTCATACTTAATAACTCTGTTTCAATTTTCAATTATTAATCACCGGCTATGACACATTTAACAGAAGGTAAAAAAGCTCCCGCATTTAAAGGGAAAGATCAAAACGGGCAGCCCGTTTCGCTTGCAGATTTTAAAGGCAAAAAGCTGGTTTTATATTTTTATCCTGAAGATGATACACCCACCTGTACCGTGCAGGCCTGTAACCTGAGAGATAACTTCAGCCTTTTAAAAAAGAACGGATTTGTGGTGCTGGGAGTTAGTCCTGATGAAGAAAAAAAACATAAAAAATTTGAAGCAAAATATGACCTGCCTTTTACATTAATTGCAGATGCTGATTATAAGATAATTGACAAATATGGGGTGTGGGGTGAGAAGCAATTATACGGCAGGAACTATATAGGCCTGCATCGTACTACTTTTTTAATTGATGAAAAAGGGATAATCCGTAAAATATTCCTTAAGCCAAAAAGTAAACAACATACTGAAGAAATTCTAAATGCCTGGGAAACAATTAAATCATAAAAACTTTATCATTAAGGAAAACTCCTGGCTTGCAAAATTAGCAGCTAAAAAATTGCGTACCGGGGCAGTGGCCATGGTTTTAGGTAAAACAATTCATTTGCACAATACAAGTAAAGAAGATTTTTTAGCAGACGAAAGATGGTTAAAGCATGAGCTTTGTCACATAAAACAATTTAAAGAACATGGCTATCTTATTTTTATCATAAAATACCTATGGGAAAGTTTACAAAAAGGATATTACCAAAACCGCTTTGAAATAGAAGCAAGGAAGGCTGAAGATCTATAATACCCATTCCACTTCTCCAAAATCAAATTTCCGTTCAACAGCATCCACAGTAATCAACCTGCCAAGTAGCGAAACTTCTTTTATAACTGTTTCAAATCGTACCCCATCTTTTTTAAAGATTACTGGCTTATTTCTTTTGTAAAGATGCTCATTATACTGTTCTATTATTGTGCCCGCTGTATTTATTCCAGCTAAATTTTTCAAAAGCAAGCTTTGCAGTTCTTTTGCCAACTCAATATTATCAAAATCTTTACCCGTTATTTGTTTTAAAGATACCGGGTTTACCAGAAGCTTATCAAACCGGGTTTGGTTTACATTAATACCAATACCCACCACAGCCCATTTCCATTTTTTACCCTGCAGTACGTTTTCTATTAAAATACCCCCTGCCTTTCTGTCACGCCAGAATAAATCATTTGGCCATTTTATTTTAGTTTCTTCACCAGCATAGGTTTTAACAAATTCAAAACAGCTAAGTGCTACAGCCGCACTCAAATGAAATTGATTGATAATTTGCAAAACTTCCGGTTGCAAAACAAGGCTCATTGCTATGTTCTTTCCTTTTTCAGTTGTCCAGCTTTTTTCCCTTTGCCCTTTACCGGCAGTTTGTTCCTTTGCAAACCAGGCCATTCCATGCTTAGCCATTCCCGCATGAATGGCTGCCATGGCATAGTTATTGGTACTGTCCACGGTATCTAAAATGGTAAAAAATGGCGCTAAAGTCATTATAATTCAAATGGCAAAGAAGTGTTACTTTTGCCATTATTTGCAAGCTACAAGCTACAGGTAAAAAAACAATAACAAATCCTGTTTTGGCAATTATTTCCAGGGCAGGTAAAAAATTAAAATAACAGCAGATTTGGACAACTTAAACGCATTAAACACCCGCAAAAAAAGCAGTGTTGTAAGAATAACAAGAAACAGTAAGATCTTCAAAACCATCATTCATGCTATACAGGAGAAAAAAGGCGAAAACATTGTAAGCCTCGATCTCCGGAAGATTCCCGAAGCGGTTGCAGATTTTTTTATAATTTGTGAGGCAGGCAATACTACCCAGTTAAGGGCCATTGCCGACTTTATTGAAACAGACCTAAAGGAAAAATGCCTGGAAACAGCTTACAAGCATGAAGGCCGGCAGGGACAACAATGGATCCTTATTGATTATGTAAATGTTGTTGTACATGTAATGATGCCCGAACCCAGGAAATTTTACCAGCTTGAGGAAATGTGGAGCGATGCTCCCTTGATGGAACATAAAGATTAACAAATCACCCGATAGCTATCGGGTTAAAAAAATAATAAAACTTAAACGTCTATTATTAAAACTACTAATAGCGTAGGTCAGCACCTATATAACAGCACAAAAAAACATGAATCAACAAGACAGCAAAAGGAAATTCAATCCTGATAACATACCTCCTAAAGGAGATGATAAGAAAAAACCCAGGTTCAATATCTATTGGGTTTACGGTATTATCTTTCTTACTATCATTGGCTGGAATTTTTTCCGTACAGTGAACAGTGCCGGCATTGAAACAGACCAGCAAAAGTTTTATGCTATGGTATTGCAGGGCGATGTAGTGAAAATGAAAACTATCCGCAACAAAAAGATCGTTCGCATGTTTGTTAGTAAAGACAGCCTGGTTGCTAAAGCTGCTCTTTACAAACAGTTACTTAATACAAATCCTGATGACAAGAATTACGAAGCTGCCATATCAGTAAAAGCAGATCAGCCGCAATTATTCTTCAGCATTGTTGATGATAAAACCTTTGCCACGCAAATGGCAGAGTTCTATAAGAACAATCCAACTGTAAAACAAATACCCGATCAACCCGATGAAGAAGGCGAAATTTTTGGCCAGATCATCAGCACTTTATTGCCCATCCTTTTGATCGTTTTACTTTTTGTAATGATGATGCGTAAGGTAGGTGGGCCAGGAGGTGGTGGAGGCGCAGGCGGTATTTTCAGCATTGGTAAATCCAAAGCAACCTTATTTGAAAAAGGCACCAGGGTTAATATAAACTTTGGTGATGTTGCCGGCCTTGATGAAGCCAAAGTAGAAGTGATGGAGATCGTTGACTTCTTAAAAAATCCTAAAAAATATACAGCACTGGGTGGTAAGATTCCAAAAGGAGCTTTGCTTGTTGGCCCCCCGGGTACCGGAAAAACATTATTGGCAAAAGCCGTTGCAGGAGAAGCACAGGTACCTTTTTTTAGCCTTAGCGGAAGTGATTTTGTAGAAATGTTTGTAGGCGTTGGTGCAAGCCGTGTACGTGACCTGTTTAAACAGGCAAGAGAAAAAGCCCCCTGTATAATTTTTATTGATGAGATTGATGCAATAGGAAGAGCCCGTGGCAAAAATATGATGATGAGTAATGATGAGCGTGAGAACACACTTAATCAATTACTGGTAGAGATGGATGGATTTGGAACCGACCTGGGCATTATTATTTTAGCTGCAACCAACAGGCCCGATGTACTGGATAGTGCCTTGCTAAGACCAGGGCGATTCGACAGGCAGATATCCATTGACCGTCCTGATATGGTTGGGAGGGAAGCTATTTTTAAAGTGCATCTTGGCCCTATAAAAATTTCTGAAACATTAGATATACATAAACTGGCAGAACAAACTCCGGGATTTGCGGGGGCAGATATTGCCAACGTTTGTAACGAAGCCGCATTGATTGCTGCAAGAAAAGGAAAGACTGCTGTAGATATGAGTGATTTTCAGGATGCAATTGACAGGGTTATTGGTGGTCTGGAGAAAAGAAACAAGATCATATCTCCGGAGGAAAAAGAAATAATTGCATATCACGAAGCCGGCCATGCTATTTGTGGCTGGTACCTGGAGCATGCTTATCCATTATTAAAAGTTACGGTGGTACCAAGAGGTACGGCTGCATTGGGTTATGCTCAATACACACCTAAAGAACAATATTTATACAATACAGATCAGTTAATGGACCAGATTTGTATGACACTGGGTGGCCGGGCCAGCGAAGATATTTTCTTCGGAAAAATAAGCACCGGTGCCAGTAATGACCTACAGCAGATAACCAAGATTGCCTACAGTATGATTACTGTTTATGGAATGAATGATAAGATAGGTAATATCAGCTACTACGATCCCAATCAGGAGAATGTATTTACAAAACCATTTAGTGAGGAAACCGGTAAAATGATTGATGAAGAGGTTCGCAAACTTATTGACAATGCTTATCAAATTACTAAAAAACTTTTGACAGAGAAGAAAGGCGATGTTGAAAAGCTTGCAAAAGAATTATTGAAAAAAGAAGTGTTGTTTAAAAGTGATGTTGAAGCATTGATCGGCAAAAGGCCCTATGAAGAAAAAAAGGTTTTGGAAATTGTGGTTGATGAAAAAGATACTGTAAATGAAGAACCATCAACAGAACTTCCTGAAGAATTAAAAACACCACCGGCAATATAGAGCTGTCAGGGTGAGCCTGTAGAACCCGGGTTGTTACAATGAACCCGCCTTCGACAAGCTCCCCGAAATAATCGGGACAGGCAGGCTTGTCAATTCAATATTAAAAGAATAGCCAGAAATAAAGTTTTCAGCTGGCACATTGATAAAAGTTTCATCATGGCTGTATCACCGGCAAAAGAAAATATTTTAAAAAAAATAAGAAAGGCACTGAGTCACCCGGTGCCTTTGCCTTTTCCGCAAAGCGAAGGAACCAATTCTGTTTTTCATCCTGCAACCGATAGCCTTGATGTTGTGTTTGCACAGGAGTTCATCAATATGCAGGGTAAGTTTGCATTTTGCATGAGCGAAGCAGAAATGATACAGCAATTACAGCAGTTAATCGCTGATAAACAATGGACAAAAATTTATTGCAATACTGATAAGTGGAATGCACAATTCAGTAATACCATTAACCTGCCCGGCTGCGATGCCTCCATAACCGATTGTGAATTTTTAGTAGCCCGTACCGGCACCATAGTAATGAGTGCTGCACAGCAAAGTGGCCGAACGGTGAGTGTATATGCGCCCATACATATCTGCATTGCTTATACCAACCAATTGCTGTACGATGTAAAAGATGCTTTGCAGGCATTAAAAGAAAAATACGCAGGAAATATACCATCGCTCATCACATTTGCAACAGGCCCCAGCCGTACTGCCGATATTGAAAAAACACTGGTAACAGGTGTACATGGCCCTAAAGAAGTTTATTGCTTTCTGGTAGAATCATAATTGCATTTTTTTCAAGTATCTTTATTGGAATATGAGTAATGAAAATTATAAACTCTTTGTGTATGGATCACTGCGTAGTGGTTTTCGTAATCCCGTATATCAATACCTCACCAAATATTTTCATTTAATGGGCGAAGCTGTTGTAAAAGGCAAATTATACGACCATGGTGAATACCCGGTTGCTGTTCCAACTCAGGAAGAAAAATTTATTTCCGGCGAACTGTATTGCATTAATAATCCACTTGAATTTTCCTGGGCCATTGGACAGCTGGATGATTATGAAGGCCTGAATGCAGAAGCTGATGAACCCGTTTTGTATAAGCGTGAGGAAGTGGTTGCTTATCAAAAAGGCGAGCCTTACCAAGCCTGGATATATTGGTTTAATGGAGATGTAAGCGGTAAACCCGAGATAGAATCTGGCGACCTCTTGCAATACCTCCAGCAAAAAAATAAACCCTGATGACATGGAAGTAGTCCGCAATAAAAAAATATACTTCCTTTCCGATTTTCACCTGGGAGCACCCAATGCTGCAGATAGCCGGGTGAGAGAAAAAAAGATCATAAAGTTTCTTAATGAAATAAAAGAAGATGCCGCACAAATTTTTATTGTGGGAGATCTTTTTGACTTTTGGTACGAGTACAAAAAAGTAGTGCCCAAAGGTTATGTACGCATATTGGGCAAGCTTGCTGAATTAACCGATTCCGGTATTCCTGTTCATTTTTTTGTAGGTAATCATGATATGTGGATGAAAGATTATTTTCAAAAAGAACTCAACATCCCCGTTTATTTTGAACCGCAGCCTTTTGTTTTTAATGGCAAGCATTTTTTAATAGGTCATGGCGATGGACTTGGGCCTGGTGACCATGGTTATAAATTTATCAAAAAATTATTCCGCAATAAAGCCAGTAACTGGCTGTTTGGTATCATGCCGCCATATATAGGCATGGGTATTGCACACTATTTCAGCCGGAAAAGCCGTGCACAGACAGGACAGACCAATGAAATATTTTTAGGTGAAGACAAGGAATGGCTGATCATGTACTGTAAAGAGGTTTTACAAAGTCAACATTACGATTACCTGGTATTTGGCCACCGCCACCTGCCTCTTGATTTTAAACTGAATACCGATAGCAATCGGGAAAGCCGATATATAAATTTAGGTGACTGGATAAAATATTTCAGCTATGCTGTTTTTGATGGAGAGCATTTAGAACTGAAGTATTACGAACAATGAAAAAATTAAAATTAATATTGTCCTTTCTGTGCTTCTGTGCTTCTGTGGCAATTCCCCTTGTAACAGTTGCCCAGGCTGATTCTGCTTTTCAATTCATCAGGTCGGTTAAAGGCAATATCACTTATTTCAATGTAGATAACCTGGATAATATTTACCTCATCATTGATAATAACCAGCTAAAAAAGCTGGATGCAAAGGGAGATTCGGTAGCCGTGTTCAATGATGTAAAAAAATATGGTAAACCATCTTATTTAGATATCAACAATCCATTAAAATTATTACTGTACTACAAAAACTATTCAACTGTTGTAGTATTGGACAGGCTGCTTGCTGTACGCAACAGCATCAATTTCCGCAAGCAGAATATCTTTTATGTAAATAATGTAACACTATCTTACGATAATAATATATGGATATTTGATGAAGAAGATTATAAACTGAAGAAGATAGATGAAGAAGGAAAAGTTTTGCAGGCTTCAACCGACTGGCGTATGCTTTTCGACACGGTACCTGCACCGGTAAAGATCACCGACAGGAATAATTTTGTTTACCTGTACGATCCGGAAAAAGGCTTTTACATTTTTGATTATTATGGCGCATTTAAGAACAGACTGGCTTTCCTTAACTGGTCAAATGTAGAAGTGAATGAAAATACCGTATACGGTTTCAGCAATAATAAATTGTATAGCTACCAGTTAAAATCTTTACAACTCAAAGAATATAAACTCCCGGAATTCTTCGGAAAATTCATTTCCATCAGGGCCATGAATGGAAAGGTATATCTGCTTAATGAGAACGGACTTGATATTTACCAGATAAAGTAAACGGATTATTTATTCAGGATTGCAGCCAACTCTTTATCCCATTTGCCCGTCTTGCCATATTCCACCACACGATCAATCTCTTTACCATCCTTCATAACAATAATGGTTGGTACCAGTGTAACGTTAAAAGCTTTGGCTATATTTCCTAAAGAGGTCTTTTCACGGTTAACGCCGAACATAGTTATTGCATCATCCGGAAAACCGCTTGCTTCCTGCAGTTTAAAAAATTTAGGCAAGATAAATTGGGTGTCCTCACACCAGGTGCCACCAAATACCACCAACTGATATTTACCCTTTGCCCTTTCAAATGCATTTATTGTAGCGGTATCGGGTTTGTAATAACCCTGACTTGGTAAATACCACTTAAAGGCTGTATCATTCTGTATCTGGTATTTATTGATCAATCCTCTTACCACTTTCACTTCAGGATGTTTGGGATCCTGGCTGGCTTCATACTGTGCCTGTGCAAACACGTTGATCATAGCACCTATAAATAGCATGGTCAGTAACAATAATCTTTTCATAGCCTTATAATTTATCAGGGGAATTATTTCAGGAATAAATATCGTATCAAAAAAACAAGTTCAGTAAATTATTATGTTAACAGGTGGTTATAGAATAATTTTCAAAATTTTAAAGCTGTCAGGCTGAGCTTGTCGAAGCCGGTATGTCATATTAAACCCGGCTTCGACAAGCTAAGCTGACAGTCTATGTTAAGGCACGAAGCATTTAATCGCACCATAAACTTTGCAAACTTATTTCTTTATTCCTTTATAACATAAGCCGTACTCTCATGACAGGCTGAGGAACGAAGCATCTCTACTTCCTTTGATAATGACTTTAATTTGCCGGTTTATTTTTTAATACCCTTTACAACATAAGCCGTACTCTCCTGTCATGCTGAGGAACGAAGCATCTCTACTTCCTTT